>JANOZQ010000409.1:0-11248 GCA_031429555.1 Sphingomonas sp.
CCCGAAAAGAGCCAGGTTTACGGCATCGAAACGCTGCAAAGGTTCCTGAAATGGCGGCCGTGACATGAGCCTCATCGTCTTTCCCGCGATCGATCTGAAAGGCGGTCAGGTCGTCCGCCTAGCCGAAGGCGATATGGACCGGGCCACCATCTATGGCGACGATCCGGCGGCGCAGGCGATGCTGTTTGCCAACGCAGGAGCAACGCATCTTCACGTCGTTGATCTCGATGGCGCGTTTGCCGGGCATGCGGTGAACGCCGACGCGGTGTCGAAGATCGTTGAAACTTTCCCCGGCCATGTTCAGGTCGGCGGTGGCATCAGGACGATGGCGGCGGTCGAGGGCTGGTTCGAACGCGGTGTAGCGCGGATTGTTATCGGCACGGCGGCGCTCAAAGACCCGCAGCTGGTCCGCGATGCGGCCAAGGCATTTCCCGGCGGGGTGGTTGTCGGCGTCGATGCGCGTGACGGCTTTATCGCAACCGAGGGCTGGGCCGATGTGTCCGACGTCTCGGTGCTTGATATGGCACGGCGTTTCGAGGATGCGGGCGTCGCGGCGCTGTTGTTCACTGATGTCGGGCGCGACGGCATGCTGACCGGCTGCAATGTCGAAGCCACCGTCGATCTCGCCCGCGCCCAGACCCTGCCGGTTATCGCCAGCGGCGGCGTAAAAAACGTCGGTGACATCCGCATGCTCGCGATCCACGCCAAGGACGGCATCGAAGGGGTGATTACGGGCCGCGCGCTGTATGACGGGCGGCTCGATCTGGCGACGGCGCTGGCGGTGGCGGCGGCATGAGAACCAAGACGTGACTGTCCGCATCCGTGTCATTCCCTGCCTCGATGTCGCGGGTGGCCGCGTCGTCAAGGGCGTCAATTTCGTAAATCTGCGCGATGCGGGTGATCCGGTCGAAGCCGCGCGCGCCTATGATGCAGCGGGTGCGGACGAGCTTTGCTTTCTCGACATTGGCGCGAGCCATGAAGGGCGCGACACCATCATCGACGTTGTCCGGCGAACAGCGGAAGTCTGCTTCATGCCACTGACTGTCGGCGGCGGGGTGCGGTCTGCCAATGATGCCCGCGCGCTACTTATGGCCGGTGCAGACAAGGTCGCGGTCAACAGCGCCGCCGTCGCGCGGCCAGAACTGGTCGCGGACATTGCGACCCGCTTCGGCAGCCAGTGCGTCGTCGGATCGGTCGATGCCCGCCGCGTCGATAACCATTGGGAAGTCTTCACCCACGGTGGACGCACCGCCACGGGCATCGACGCGGTCGAGCATGCCCTGAACCTCGCGCGACTCGGTGCGGGCGAATTGCTCGTCACCTCGATGGACCGCGACGGCACCCGCGATGGTTATGATCTGGAACTGACCCGCACCATCGCCGATGCGGTCGATATTCCCGTCATTGCCAGCGGCGGCGTCGGCAATCTGGGGCACCTCGTCGAGGGCGTGCGCGATGGCCACGCCAGCGCTGTTCTGGCGGCATCAATATTTCATTTCGGAGAATCAACGATTTCCGACGCACGTCGCGTCCTCGAAGCGGCAGGATACCCTGCCCGCCGCGCTAACTAACTGTCCCAATTCGGCATTTTGCAATGCAGCAAATGCCTAGCGACTCGGTAACCATCCGTGTAAGGTTAGTGCATGATACGGGGGTATTCATTGGTCGTGTTGCTTGTCATGAGCACACCGGCATTCGCTCAGGGAAGCGTCAAGATTCCCGAACCTACCGACATTGCCCTGTTCGGCTTGGCGGTTGCCGGTCTGATCGTGGGGCGACGCTCAAGTAAAGTGCCGCCGCACGACGACAATAACGGCGCTTGACGCGAGCGGCCACGCACCGCTTAACAACGCCGTGACTGAAATACTCCGCCGCCTTGAACTGACGATCATGCAACGTCGCGATAGCGCTTTGTCCGACACGTCCTATGTCGCAAAACTTCAGAGGGGCGGGATGCCGTTGATCGCCCGGAAGCTGGGCGAGGAAGCGGTTGAAACCGTCGTCGCGGCGCTGGCGCATGACGATGCGGCGCTGACGGGCGAAGCGGCCGACCTGCTCTTTCATTTGCTCGTCATGCTTGAAGCGCGGAACATTACACTTGCCGACGTCGAAGCTGAGCTGACGCGGCGCGAAGGTATGTCGGGACTTGCCGAAAAAGCGGCACGGACAAGCTAATGCCAATCGACGCCATGCTCCCCTATGATGACACCAATATCTTCGCGAAGATCCTGCGCGGCGAGATTCCCAATCGCACTGTTTATGAAGACGATTATGCCCTCGCATTCCATGACATCAACCCGCAGGCACCGGTCCATATCCTGGTGATCCCCAAGGGGCACTATGTCTCCTGGGATGACTTCAGCGCCAAAGCATCCGATGCGGAAATTACCGGCTTCGTCCGCGCCGTCGGCCATGTTGCGCGCGAAGCCGGTTTGCCTGCGGCCGGATACCGGTTGCTCAGCAATATCGGTGGACACGGGCATCAGGAAGTACCGCACCTGCATGTCCATCTGTTTGGCGGGACACAATTGGGTGCGATGCTGCCGCGCTAGGCCAATCGTGTTTCGATCAAGGCGATCAACTTATCGACCGTCGCGGCGTCCCTGAAATCATCGGCGCCAACAAGCGTTTCCAATGTCCCGTCGCGCTCAACCAGAATGACGGGCAGACCGACTTGCAAATCCGCATAGGCCGCGCGGAAATCAGGGCGATGATAAAACACACTCTCGAAAGACTGCGCTTTTAGCCACGCTTTCCACGTCGGGTTCATCCGCACCGCGCCATAGGTAATTGCGCAAAGGCCGCACGGATAAGTCGCAGGCGAAAGCGCCTTGTGAATGCTGTCCATAATGCCTGCCGCGATCCCTGCATTGGCATTATAGACAAAGATCAGTTTCACTTGAGCGCCCGCACAGAGGCGGTGTCGAGACATTTCGGGTCGAGTGGGATGGGCGGCGGCAATGCCAGAACCGGCGCGGTCAAGGATGCGATTTCGGTGGATTGACCGAGCGGCACAATGTCGAACCCGCGAATGCCGCGGCATTTGTTGACGATGTCGAGTAGTTTTGGCGGCGTGTCATAGGCTTCGAAGCTCAGCCGGAATGTGCCCCAGTGGATGCCGATTGCAGACCGTGCTTTCGACCGGACAAAAACCTCTGCTGCGTCAATGGGGCCGATATGGCTGCCGATCCCCATCTGTCCGGGCTGAAAACGGAACGCGCCGATGGGGATGAGGGCAAGGCGTATCGGGCCATATCGGGCAGCCTCGACCGGCCACTGCCCGTTGCCAAAACCGGTGTCGCCCGAAAACATGATATTGCCGCCGGGCAGGGTGACGACAAAGCTCGACCATAGTGCACGGTTGCGGTCCACGCCCCAACGGCTGCTCCAATGATGGTTGCGCGTTACGATGACATCGACACCCGGTTTGACCGACACACGGCTGCCCCAGTCGCGCGCAACTGCGGTGATCCCGGCGTTCTTCATGATGGCATCGTTGCCAAGGCTCGTGACGATCAGCGGCTTGTCGCGGTCCCACAGCTTCCTGAGCGTCCCCAGATCCATGTGATCATAATGATTGTGGCTGACGACAACGACATCGATTTTGGGCAGGTCATCGAAAGCGATGCCCGGCACCGCCACGCGTCGTGGGCCAACGCCGAACGGCCCCGCTGTAGCGCCGTAAATCGGGTCCGTAAGAATATTGAGACCGTTTGTCTGGACCAGCACCGTCGCATGGCCAATCCACGTCGCGAACATGCGGGTCGGGTCGACCTTATCCACGCACCGTTTCCAGTTTTCGGCAATGCGTGGCTTCATGACGGGGCAGGGCGTTGCCTCGGCAGCGCCATAGCCCTGTTTGACCGGTACACTGTCAGGCCACGGTGGGCGACCATCACTGCCAGTTATGTAGCGGATCAGAAAATTACCACGACTCCCGCCCGGCGGGCGCATCGTATCGTCACCCCCGGGGTTGAAAAAGCGTTCACCGTCATAATGGGCACTATCGGGTCCATTGTAATAAATCCGGTCGAGGAATGGTGGAACGATGATAATTAACGCGCACAGCCCGACGATCAGGAACAACAGCCCGACGCCCACGTTACGCAACACCCGACCCAGAACCGCTTTCATCATTTCCCCATCGCCGAAATTCCGCGCATAGCCGAGTTTCGCTTCAAGAAAAGGGCTCAAACCCATGCGTGTCGAAATCGATGTCGTGCTCGATTATGATTTGCCCGAACCGCATGACGTATTGCTTCAGGTCGAAGTCGCGCAAATGGCCGACCAGCGGATCGTCGGCGACAAGCTGACGGTATCATCGCCGGAACGGCTCCGTCCGGTCGAAGGCAATGAAGCTGTCGGCCAACGGACATGGGCGGCTGGTGTCGGCCAGTTCCATGCGCATTACAGTGCCCTTGTCGAAATAGACCGCGTTGTTTTGCCCATTGACGGTCTCGCAGCAGCCGATCCGCGCGATTTGCCTGCGCTGGTCGTCCCCTACCTGCTGCCCAGCCGATACTGTGAAAGCGACAAATTCGAATCGCTCGTGGCGCAAGATTTTGGTCGTCACGACGGCGGTGCCAAAATCCTCGAAATGCGTGACTGGATTGCCGCCAACATCGCTTATGTGTCGGGAGCGTCGACGACCGATACCAGTGCGTCGGACACATTCGTTCAGCGACAAGGTGTGTGCCGCGATTATGCGCACCTCATGACCAGCTTCGCCCGCGCCGCAATGATCCCCGCGCGGATCGTGTCGGCTTATGCCCCGGACGTGACCCCGCCCGATTTCCATGCAGTTGTCGAAGTCTGGCTCGAGGATGCCTGGCACTTGGTCGATGCGACGGGCATGGCAAAGGCAGAGGAGGTCGTCCGCATTGCGGTTGGCCGCGACGCGACCGACATCGCGTTCATGACCGTCTTTGGCACGGCGACTTTCCGCAACCAGAGTGTCCGCGTCACGCGCCTATGAAGGCTGGACAGCCGCGCGGTGCCCGCATAAGAGCGCGCTTCGCCTTTTCGCAAGGAAGGCCCGGGTAGCTCAGTTGGTAGAGCATGCGACTGAAAATCGCAGTGTCGGCGGTTCGATCCCGTCCCCGGGCACCATTATGCGGTCCGCGACCACTTCGACTTCATCCATGCGGCATAAGCGCGGTAGTCTGCATCATTGCCCAGATGTTTTTCCTCGGTCTTCGCGCGCCACCAGTAAACGCCACTCACCAACGCCAGAATTGCGGTATTGCGCACTGCGTCGACCAGGCTGCCGCTCGTGACAAGGAAAGGCAGCGTCGAGAGCCACCAAAAGGCGTTTTTGGACAGATAGGCAGGATGCTTGGTCCACGCATAAGGGCCATGGGTCAGGATGCCGCGGTGCGTGAGATTCGAGAAGCGTAAACCAAATGCGACGGTTGCCCAGGCGTAGATTGCCGTCAGCAGAACGAGCGCGCCGCCCCACAGCCACAACAATGCCGTATTGCCGTCAAGCCAGTAGAACCAGCTGTTCTCGCCGAACGTTGCCACGCGGTAGTTCAGCGGACCGCCGTCGCCCATCAGGATGAAAGGCGGATAACAGATAAGCGCCGCGATCCAGCCTTCGGCATAGGGCGTTGCCGACCGGATATGCGCATCGAGCGGTTTCATAGTGAGCAGATAACCCACGGTCGCGAGCGCGACATCGATCACGAACATGAACGAAATCAGATAATTGGCGAACGGAACCGGTCCAGCGGTAATTTCCGCCCAAGGCCGCAAAACGACATTGGCAAAACCGCCCGGCACAATCGAAATCATGAAGGCGAGAAAGAAGCCCTTGACCGCCCAGCTGCGGAAATGGTCGGCAATCGCGTGGCGGTCCGCTGCCCCCTGGCCCATCAACCAGGTGCCGAACGCCCATGCGCCATCCTTGGGGTGTTTCAGCCGCCGGTCGAGCCAGATCACATAAAAGGGTGAAGCAACAAGCAGGAACGGGGCGGCGACTGTGAAGCACTTCATCGCAAAGACATAATTGCCCGACCAATAGAAACGCGCGAGCGCGTAAATGCAGCCAATGATTGCCCATGTCGCCCACAGGCCAGCCAGTTTGGTCAGACTGATGTCGAGCGTTTCCGCTCGCGGGGGGAGGGGACGGTCCCAGTCAATGCCGGTCGACGGGTTGCGATGCACTTTATCGACGAAAATCGACCAGAGCACCATCGGAAGGCCGCACGCGACAACATTCATGAGCGCCGACAACGGCCCCGACATGCCGAAAGTCCGAGCGACCGCAAACCATGCGAACAGCCCGGCAAGGCCCGCCAGTCCGACACCGGTGCTGACAGCAGATGGGGGGCGGGTCGACATGCTTTGCCCTATATCGGCCCTATCGCCCTTGCGAACGCCATTTCTTGATGACGCGCTGGACGATTTCTTCTTCGCCGCCGGTTTCTTTCCACAAGTCGGAGAAGAGCGGATCGCTCGATGCCGGACGCTTCATCTCGTCAAGGTTGTCAAATGCAACACGGATCGGGATCGATACACCTTCGCCGCATATGATCGCTTCGCGGTTGCGCAGCGCCGGGATCGTGTCGAGGAAGCCGCGCGCCCCTTCGGGCATCGCCGCTTTCACAAATGCTTGGTCGCGGTCGTTGTTCAGACGCATCGCGATGATCGTGCCACATTGTGACAGCACGCCTTCAGCCAGATCCGACGGACGTTGCGTGATAAGGCCCAGCGAAACGCCATATTTACGACCTTCTTTGGCGATCCGGCCCAGGATCTTTCCGACACTCGATTTATGCGCGTCGCGCTCGGCGGGCACATAACGGTGGGCTTCTTCGCAGACGAGCAGGATCGGGCGTTGTGGCTCATTACGGCTCCAGATCGCATAGTCGAAAACCATGCGCGCAAGGACTGCGACCACCACGGACGTGATGTCCGACGGCACACCCGACACATCGATGATCGAAATCGGCTTGCCATCGGTCGGCAGGCGGAAAATGCGGCCAAGGAAATTGGCCATATTGTCGGCGACCAGCATGCCCGAAAACATGAAGCTGTAGCGCGGATCGGACTTGATCTCGTCGATCTTGGTCTTGACGCGCATATAGGGCGCGTTGTCGGTTGCTTTACCGAGTTGACCCATTTCGGTAACGAGCACGGCGGTCAAATCGCTAAGCAGATAGGGAATGGGTGAATCGACCGTGAGTTTCGAAATCCCTTCGGCGGCCCGGCTTTTGGCGCGCGCGGCGAGCAGACATTTCGACAGGATGTCGGCATCGGTCTGCCGCTCGTTGCCTTGTGTCGTCAGGAACACTTCGCAATGTTCCTCGAAATTCATCAGCCAATAGGGCATCGCAAGGTTCGATACGTCGAACAATGCGCCATTGGTCTTGAACGCCGCCGAATATTCACCGTGCGGATCGATCATGACGATATGACCCTGCGGTGCCATTTCACAAATCCGGTGGAGGATCAGCGCTGCGCTGGTCGATTTACCAGTGCCGGTCGATCCCAGTAGCGCAAAATGCTTGCCAAGCATGGCATCGATGAACAGCGCGCCGCGAATGTCCTTCGTCGGATAGACATTGCCGACTTCAATATTCGGACGGTCGTCGGCAGCATACATTTGTTTCATATCGGCAGATGTCACCGGAAACGCCTGTGAACCCGGTGATGGATAGCGCGTTACGCCGCGGCGGAAATTATAGACCTTGCCGGTCAGCCGCTCCTCGTCACCTTCGCCCAGAAAGTCGATATAGCCGATTGCGAACCCTTCACGCGCTTCATCAACGCGCAACGTGCGGACATTGGCCATCAGCCAGGTCGATCCGACCTTGACCTTGATCTGGCTGCCGACTTGTCCTCCCATCGCGAGGCAGGGGTCCGATGCATCGGTCAGCGCCGACACGGCCTTCAGGTCGAGCCGGACCTGCGACGAAGATCCCGAAATCTCGATCACGGACCCGATTGGAATTGACGCGAGCGGATCGCGCGGCGTGTTCGCGGCGACTTCTTCGGCTTCGTTATGCGTGTTGAACGCCGTGCCGCGATACATATCCATAAACGAAAAACCCCACCTGACCAGTTGATCAGGCGGGGCTTAACGCGAAAGGGTAAATAAAGCGGTGACGTTTCCCGGCGAATGCCGCGTTAAACGATGGCTGCTTTCCGAATGCGTGCACGGCGCATCGCGCTGCCGACAATGCCGAAACCGAACAGCATCGACAGCCATGTTGCGGGTTCGGGCACAGGCGCCAGATAAATCTGGTTCTGCGACTGGCCGTTGACCGAAACCAGCGACGACACCAGTGATGACGACGCTGTCCAGTTGTTCGCGAGATAGAAGTTGGCACGCGCGGCCACAGTCGGGGTGAAATCGCCGAAGACGCTGAAATTGCCCGAGCTGACGGTCAATGGTGTGCCGATCGTTTCGTAGACCAGTTCCCAGACCGACACCTGTGTCGCAGCACCAATCAGATTGCGTTCGGCAACCGTACCGGCCGCGGCAAACAAGGTCGCCGAATTGACGAGCAGGCCTGCAATGCGTGCCTGACGGTCCGCGTTGCCCACAACAGCACTCAAAGCAGAGATGTTGTAATTCGTCGACGTGTAAAGTCCGGTGAACAGATCAACGCAGTAGGTATATTCGTTGAAAAGAACTGCAGGTGCGCCAACCACAAAGCCCGAAAACGCAAAACGTCCGGCTTCAACGCCACCGCTGTAGGCCGGTGATCCAATGGCAGCGCCGCCATAAAGTGATCCAGGCGCAAACGGTGCCGATGTAACAGTAATTGTCGTTGCAAGCGCAGGCGATGCCCAAGCCAGTGTAGTCGCAGCAGCCGCTGTCAGAACAGAACGTAACTTCATATTATCCCCCCAAAGGATTGATTCGCTGTAGTGTTAGCAATTCTTTAACGATGTTGCACTGCAAAAAAGAATCCCGAAACGGAACGGTTTAAGAATGTTAACAAATCGGTGACGTGCCGAACGCTGTGCGTTAGGCTCCCGCCATTAGAGGGAGGATAGCGGTGCACATCACGCTAACCATTGCATTCATTTTAGGAATGGCCACGCCGGCGCAGGCAGCGCCCGTGATTATCGAGCCTGCGGTTTATACCGATCCGGCACGCGATTCTGCGCACCCGGCCAAGATGGCGGTCGTGCATATCCCGAGCGGCGACGTTGCGATCAATGGCGTGGTTTATGTCGCGGCGGGCCCGGGTTCACATCCGGTTGTCGTGCTATGTCACGGCCTGCCCGGAAACGAGAAAAACCTCGATCTTGCGCAGGCTATTCGCAGGGCGGGCTGGACCGTCATCACATTCAATTATCGCGGATCATGGGGTAGTCCGGGCAACTATAGCTTCGCCAACGATCTGGCCGATGTCGATGCAGTGCTCGCTTATGCCCGCGACCCAGCGAATGCTGCAAAGCTCGGGCTCGATCCGACGCGGATCGTGCTCGGCGGGCATAGTCTGGGCGGCTGGGCAACCGCGCTGACGGCCGCACACGACAAGGGTTTGGCTGGTGCGTTCATGATCTCGCCGGGCAATCTTGGACGGATCGGAAAGATGCCGCGCGATAAGGCAATCGCTTTCCTCAAGGACAATGGCATGGAATCACTGGCGACCACGCCTGAAGCGATGGCCGACGAGCTGATCGCCAAGGGTGACGCCTATGACTTCGTGCAAACCGCCCCGCGCCTGACCGGCACGCGCCTGCTGATGCTGACGTCCGACGACGGCGGTGGCCCTGCGGCCGACGCGCTGGTTGCTGCGATCAAGGCAAAAGAGGGCAAGCGTGTGACGACGGTACACGCCGCCACAGATCACAGCTGGTCCGGCGCGCGCGTGCGCCTCGCCAGCGACGTGATCGGGTGGTTGCGTAACCTTCCGCGCTAGGCTTTCGCCTTCAAACTCGCGGCCACCGCAAACCCGTGCTTCTCGAGCCCCGCAACGATTTTCTTTGCGCCTTCCAGATCGCCCCAGAACATCGGGCCGCCGCGATAGATCGGCCAGCCATAGCCATAGATCCACACGACATCGATGTCCGATGCGCGTTGTGCCTTGCCTTCTTCGAGGATCAGATAGCCTTCGTTGACCATCGTATAGAGCGTGCGCTCGATGATTTCCTCGTCGCTGATGTCACGCTTGGGCAGGTTTGACTTGGCAGCAAAATCGTCGATGATCGCTTGAGCTTCGGGCGACGGCGTCGGATTGCGCTTTTCGTCATAATCATAATAGCCCTTGCCGGTCTTTTGCCCCCAGCGGCCAATCGCGGCAAGCGCATCGCGGACATTTTCGATGCGCGTCACGTCGCGATGCCAGCCGATGTCGACCCCTGCCAGATCGGCCATCTGGAACGGCCCCATCGGCATGCCGAATTCGACATGAACACGGTCGATCTGCTGCGGCGTTGCGCCTTCCATCAGCAATTTGTTCGCTTCGACCTGGCGCGGCATCAGCATGCGGTTGCCGATAAAGCCATGACACACGCCCGCAACGACTGCGACTTTGCCGATTTTCTTGGCGATTCCCATTGCGGTCAACAGGGCATCAGGCGCGGTCTTGTCGCCGCGCACGACTTCGAGCAATTTCATGACATTGGCAGGCGAAAAGAAGTGCATGCCGAGCACATCCTGCGGGCGGCTCGTGCTCGCGGCGATCTCGTCAATGTCGAGATAGCTGGTGTTCGACGCCAGAATCGCACCGGCTTTGCAGATTTTGTCGAGCTTGCCGAAAATCTCTTTCTTCACACCCATTTCTTCATAGACGGCTTCGATGATGAGGTCGCAATCGGCGAGGTCTTCAAGGCTCAGCGTGGGTGTCAGCAACCCCATCGCACCTTCGGCTTGCGCCACCGTAATACGGCCCTTGGCGGCGCTGGCTTCGTAATTCTTGCGCATCACGCCCGTGCCCTTGTCGAGCGCTTCGGCTTTCATTTCGACAATCGTGACGGGGATGCCTGCCGATAGAAAGTTCATGCTGATCCCGCCGCCCATCGTCCCTGCGCCGATCACACCGACGCGCTTGATGTCGCGCGGCGTCACGTCTGGGCCAATGCCGTCGATCTTCTGCGCCTGACGCTCGGCAAAGAAGATGTGGCGCTGCGCGGCGGATTGCGCACCCATCATCAGTTTGAAGAATTGCTCGCGTTCGAACTTGATACCTTCATCAAAAGGCAGGCGGGTGGCGGCTTCGACACAAGCGATGTTCGCGGCGGGCGCATCAAAGCCGCGGAATTTCTTGGCATTGGCCTTGGCATAGGC
>JANOZQ010000410.1:0-1626 GCA_031429555.1 Sphingomonas sp.
CGATCAGAACGACGTGCTGACGGCATTCAAGTCAGGCGAACTCGACCGCGACGTCATTGTCGTCGTCCGCTTTCAGGGACCGCACGCCAACGGCATGCCCGAACTTCATAAACTGACACCCGCGCTCGGAGTATTGCAAGATAAAGGTTTCAAAGTGGCGCTCGTGACCGATGGCCGCATGTCGGGCGCATCTGGTAAAGTCCCCGCCGCGATCCACGCAATCCCCGAAGCCGGTCTTGGCGGCGCGCTCGCTTATCTACAGGACGGCGACATCATCCGCGTCGATGCCGTCGCAGGCACGCTGACCACGACCGCTGACCTCACGACCCGCGAACGCACCCCCTGCCCACCCGTTCATCTCGGAGTCGGTCGCGAATTGTTCGCTTTCATGCGCCATGGTTCGGACGATGCAGAAAAAGGGGCCAGTGCCATGCTTTCGGCGGCGGGTTTGTGAACGATCTCGCCAGAAAAGTGGCAGACACTTTTTTCTGTCAGCTGTATGCTTTTTTGACGAACGATCAAAAAAAAGTGTCTGACACTTTTCGGGCACGCAGCAGATGAAAGTCGTCGCTGTCGACATCGGTGGCACCCATGCTCGCTTTGCCCTCGCAGACGTTGCGGACGGCCGCGTGCAATCCCTTGCCGAACCGATCACGCTAAAAACTGCCGAACACGCCAGTTTCCAGACCGCCTGGGAAGCCTTCGGCGCGCAACTCGGCCACGCCCTGCCCCCTGCCGCAGCAATCGCGTTCGCCGGACCCGTCGGCGGTGAGGTCCTGCAATTGACCAACAGCCACTGGGCCATCCGCCCCGCGTTGATCAAGGAACGTCTCCACGTCGACCACTTCTCGCTGGTCAATGATTTCGGCGCCGTCGGCCATGCCGTCGCGCAAGCCAAAGCGGAAAACTTCACGCACATCTGCGGCCCGGATAGTCCGTTCCCCGAAACGGGCGTCACGACAATCGTCGGACCCGGCACAGGCCTCGGTGTTGCCCACGTCCTCCGCCACAAAGCCGGCTACCATGTCAGCGCAACCGAAGGGGGGCATCTCGATTTCGCCCCACTCGACGCCTTTGAGGACGGCCTGCTCGAAACACTGCGCAAGCGCTACCGCCGCGTTTCGGTCGAGCGTGTCGTGTCTGGCCCCGGTCTACGCGGCATTTACGAAGCCTTTGCTCGCATCGAAAACCGGTCGCCCGATTATGAAGACGACAAAGCCCTCTGGACTGCCGCCCTCGACGGCAGTGACAGCCTCGCCGTTGCCGCCCTCGACCGTTTCTGCATGAGCCTTGGTTCGGTCGCGGGCGATCTTGCGCTGGCACAAGGCGCAAATGCGGTCGTCATTGCCGGTGGTCTTGGCGCGCGCATCGCCGGACACCTCCCGCAATCGGGGTTTGCCCAACGCTTCGCCGCCAAAGGTCGCTTCGAAGCGATGATGGCCGCGATCCCCGTCAAACTCATCACACTCGACCAACCCGGCCTTTATGGTGCCGCAGCCGCTTTCGCCACGGAGCACACCCTATGACCATCGACGACATCATGCACACTGCACCCGTCATCCCAGTGCTTGTTATCGACGATGTTGCGCACGCCCGCCCAATTGCCGAAGCTCTTGTCCGCGGTGG
>JANOZQ010000411.1:0-3501 GCA_031429555.1 Sphingomonas sp.
CCCGTTGAAGCACGCTTGCACGACATGCGCGACGCGCTTGGCCTGTGTGCTGCCGTCGAAACCCTCATAGGCTTTTTTGGCGTCGGCCTGTTCGATATGGTCGCTGGGCAGCTTCACCTTGATGATGTGCGCGCCGAGCAGTGCCGCCATGTGCGCGGCATAAGCCCCCACATCGAGCGCGAGTTCGCCCGATTTAGGCAGTGCACCCCCACGCGGATAGCTCCAGATGACCGTCGCGATGCCCACCGACTTGGCTTCGGCGGACATTTCTTTGATTTCTTCCATCAATTCAAAGCAATCGTCGCTGCCCGGATAGATGGTGAACCCGATTGCCGCACAACCCAACCGCAGCGCATCTTCGACCCCGCCGGTCATTGCCTGATTGGCCCCCGTTGCCCAGCTGTTCGAGCTATTGACCTTCAGGATCGTCGGAATTTGCCCCGCGAACGTTGCTGCCCCCGCCTCAAGCATCCCCAACGGCGCGGCATAGGCGGAAAGCCCCGCATCAATCGCAATCTGGTAATGGTAATGCGGATCGTAAGCGTCAGGATTGACCGAAAACGACCGCGCCGGGCCATGTTCGAACCCCTGATCGACCGGCAGGATGACGAGCTTGCCTGTCCCGCCGAGCTTGCCCTGCATCAGGATGCGCGCAAGATTGCCCTTCACGCCGGGATTGTCGGACTCATAATTGTTCAGGATCGCGCGGACGGTCGGTGTCATGGTGTGCCCTTTGTGCATTCGAATGTGATGCCGCGCCGCTTAGCCAGCGCAGTCGAGTGCCGCAACTCCCGGCAATGTGCGCCCTTCCATCCATTCAAGAAAAGCACCCCCCGCTGTCGAGACAAATGTAAAGTCATCGGCACAGCCCGCTTGATTAAGCGCTGCTACCGTATCACCGCCACCCGCAACCGACACCAACGATCCATCGCGCGTCAACGCGGCCGCAGTCCGCGCCAAGGCCACCGTAGCGGTGTCGAACGGCGGTGTTTCGAACGCGCCAAGCGGACCGTTCCACACCAAAGTCCGGCAGTTCTTGAGCACATCCGCCAGCGCCTCGACCGCTGCCGGCCCGATGTCGAGGATCATCTCGTCTGCCGCCACTTCATGCACATTGACGGTACGCGTTGGCGGATTTGCGCGGAATTCGCGTGACGTCACGACGTCATAGGGAAGGTGGATCGTGCATCCTGCCTTGTCCGCCGCATCGAAAATCGCATTCGCCGTGTCGACCAAGTCATGCTCACACAGCGATTTCCCGACGTCGATCCCACGCGCTGTGAGGAACGTGTTCGCCATCCCCCCACCGATGATCAAATGATCGACCATGGCCACGAGGTGCTTGAGCACGTCGAGCTTCGTCGATACCTTTGCCCCGCCGACCACCGCGGCCACCGGATGCTCGGGGTCACCCAGCGCCTTTTCGAGCGCTTTCAGCTCCGCTTCCATCGCCCGCCCCGCATAAGCTGGCAAAACATGCGCCAACCCCTCCGTCGACGCGTGCGCGCGATGCGCCGCCGAAAACGCATCATTCACGTAAATGTCACCCAATACCGCAAACCGCGCGACGACAGCGGGATCATTCGTCTCTTCACCCGCGAAGAACCGCGTGTTTTCGAGCACCGCGATATCGCCCGGCTTTAGGGCCACGACTGACGCCACATCGCCTTCCCAGTCGACGAAATGCACGGGACGCCCCAAAACGGCACTGTAAGCCTCTGTGAGCTGTTCCAGCGAAAATTCCGCACTTGGCACTTTTGGTCGCCCAAAATGCGCCAGAATAAGCACAATAGCGCCTCTATCGGCCAACTCAGTCACTGTCGCGACGGTCGCGCGGAACCGCGTTTCGTCTGTAACGACACCATCGGCCATCGGCACATTCAGGTCTTCGCGAACCAAAACGCGCTTGCCCGTAACGTCCCCCAGATCGTCGAGCGTCCTGAACGCCATCAGATCAGCTTGCCCATCGCGCCCGCCGTGTCGACCATACGGTTCGAAAAGCCCCATTCATTGTCATACCAGCTAACCACCCGCACCAGTTTGCCGTCGATGACCGCCGTCTCCAAGCTGTCAACCGTGGACGACGAGGCATTGTGATTAAGGTCAATTGAAACAAGCGGTTCATCAGTATAGTTGAGGATACCTGCAAGCGGCCCTGCATCCGCAGCCGCCTTCAGAATGGCGTTGACTTCGTCTCTGGTCGTGTCGCGCGACGGCGTGAATGTCAGATCAACCAATGACACGTTCGGCGTCGGCACGCGCACCGCCGAACCATCGAGCTTGCCCTTCAACTCGGGAAGAACTTCGCCCACTGCGCGTGCCGCACCTGTCGTAGTGGGGATGATCGACATGCCTGCCGCCCGCGCCCGCCGCATATCGGGGTGGATCTGGTCAAGGATCTTTTGATCGTTGGTGTAGGCATGTATCGTCGTCATCAATCCACGTTCGATGCCGATGGCGTCGTTGAGAACCTTCGCAACAGGCGCGAGGCAGTTTGTCGTGCACGACGCATTCGACACGATGGTGTGTTCAGGCTTCAACTTGTCGTGGTTGACGCCGAACACCACGGTCAGGTCCACGCCTTTCGCCGGTGCCGAGATCAATACGCGCTTCGCCCCTGCATCAAGATGCTTCTGCGCTGACTCACGATCCGTAAAAAATCCTGTGCATTCAAAGGCAATGTCGACGTTATTCCCAGCATGAGGCAAGTTAGCAGGATCACGCTCGGCCGTTACATGGATACTCTTGCCGTCGATAATAATGTCGTTGCCATCGGACGTCACCGTGCCGGGATAAGCGCCATGAACGCTGTCACGTTTGAACAGCATTGCGTTCGACTTCGCGTCAGCCAGATCGTTGATCGCGACGAGTTCGAGCCCGCAATCGGGACGCTCGAGAATCGCCCGCGCAACGAGGCGACCGATCCGCCCGAACCCATTGATCGCAACTTTAATAGCCATGTTCAGTCCTTCTGTAACTCTTCGATAATTTGTGGGGTGATCGCATCGGCAGTTAGTCCGAAATGCTTGAATAACGCATCAATCGGTCCCGACGCGCCAAACGTATCGATGCCGAAACGCAGGCCGCCACCGACATAGCGCTCCCAGCCCATCGTCGTGCCCGCCTCGATCGAAACACGCAGCGGACCGTGCGGCAGGACGTCGGCGCGATACGCCACATCCTGCGCATCAAAACGTTCCCAGCAAGGCATCGACACGACATCTGCTCCAACGCCATGTTCCTCAAGCCGGTCCGCAACCGACACTGCCAGCGATACTTCCGAACCCGTCGCAACAAGGATAACCCGGCGCGCTGCATTGGCGCTGCGCAGTCGATAGCCGCCCTTCGCTGACCAGTTTTCGCTGATATCGGTACGCAATTGCGGCAAATTCTGCCTCGACAGCGCCAATACTGCGGGACCATCTGCCTTTTCAATCGCCAGCGCCCAGCATTCGGCGGTCTCGATAACGTCACACGGGCGAAAGACGTCGAGATTGGGGA
>JANOZQ010000412.1:0-1684 GCA_031429555.1 Sphingomonas sp.
GACAACCCTGTCCGGACATATTGCGGTGCAAGCACAGTTGGCAGGGGCCGGTCCCGTTGTCTTGATCGACATTGATCCGCAGGGGTCGCTTGCCGATTGGTGGAACGAACGCGAAGCCGAACTTCCTGCCTTTGCGCAGACCACGGTCGCGCGGCTTCAGGCGGACCTGGAAATGCTCCGCCAGCAGGGCTTTCGCCTTGCCGTTATCGATACACCCCCGGCGATTACGATGGCAATCCAAAGTGTTATCGCGGTCGCCGAACTTATTGTCATCCCAACTCGACCGAGTCCACATGACTTACGTGCCGTCGGTGCCACTGTTGATCTTTGTGACCGTGCTGGCAAGCCGCTCCTGTTTGTCGTCAATGGGGCCACGCCGAAAGCCAAGATTACTTATGAAGCCGCTGTCGCACTGTCACAGCATGGCACGGTTGCCCCGGTTACGATCCACCATCGCACTGATTTTGCCGCTTCGATGATTGACGGCCGGACGGTTATGGAATGCGATCCCAAGGGTCGATCGGCGAACGAAGTCCGCGAATTGTGGGACTATGTTTCGGATCGCCTCGAAAAGAATTTCCGCCGCACTGTATTTTCGGCACCGGGCACATCGTCTTCGCCTGCGGCCGCCCAGCGCCCCTCAGCGGGTGGCTTCGGCCGCCGCGTGGTCGGGCAGTGAGGGGCGCAATGATGTCAGAACCAAAGCCTCTCGCGTCGCTTTCGTCGACACTACTTGCACGCAAAGGGCACGCTAAGCCTGCCATGCGCCCGCAGGGCTTCGCAGGCTTCGGCATGACCGCCGCTACTGCTGCGCATGACGATCTTGGCTGGAACGATATGGGTGTCGAACAGATGCAGCCCTCGGCTGACATTGTGCCGATCCATGCTGCAATCGAAACCGAAGCGGCGGCACCTGCGGTTGTTCATCGTCAGCAGGAAGAAATTGCCCGCGAACTCGCTCCGGCAAAACGCAATCTTGTTCGTGCGGCACCCGGCTCGAAAGGAAAGGCAGCGTTCACGCTTCGCCTCGACCCCGAACGCCACCTGCAATTACGGCTTGTCTGCGCGGTCCAGCATCGTTCGGCGCAACAGGTTGTTATTGCCGCACTCGACGTATTTCTATCGACCCAATCCGACACGGCAACTTTCGCTGCGTCAAAATCTGCCTCCAAGCGCTGAAGGAACCGACGATGATTTCGACCCGCTTCGTCAAACTTGCTGTCTCCGGTCTCGCACTCGGCATGTCGCTGACCGGCGGGCATCCGGTGACGTCGACCAAATCTGCTACATCGCCTGAAGCCAAGCAGCTCGAATTCGCGGCGGCGGCGGCAGCAAAAGCGTCGATCGCGCTCGCAGGTCAGAAATGGCGCAGCGCCGTCATGTCGGCTGAAATGGCTGTCGAATATTCGCCACGTGATGCCAGCTATCGTATGTTGCTTGGTCAGGCTTATTTAAGCGCGGGGCGCTTTTCTTCAGCTGAAACGAGTTTTTCGGATGCGTTGACGCTGACTCCCGACAATGGCCGTGCGGGCCTCAATCTTGCGCTGACCCAGATTGCCCAGGGCAAGCGCGATGCGGCGCTTTCCACGCTTGCGGACTATCGTGGCAAACTGGCAGCGGCGGATTACGGCCTTGCGGTCGCTTTGTCAGGCGATGTCGATGCAGCGGTTCGCACATTGGAAGC
>JANOZQ010000413.1:0-2055 GCA_031429555.1 Sphingomonas sp.
CCCCGTGACGCTTCGACAATTTCGCACCATCCGATCCA
Source organism: Sphingomonas sp. (assembly GCA_031429555.1). Taxonomy (GTDB): domain Bacteria; phylum Pseudomonadota; class Alphaproteobacteria; order Sphingomonadales; family Sphingomonadaceae; genus Sphingomonas_O. The sequence goes on from JANOZQ010000413.1 coordinate 39, forward strand.
TGAATCAGTGGCACATGCGCATAAATCGGCTCTTTCCACGTTAACGCACGTATCATCGCCAACTGACGGCAAGCAATGTTCAAAAGATCATCGCCGCGGATAATATGTGTGACGCCCATGTCGTGGTCAACGACCACAACCGACAGCATATAGGTTGGCGTGCCGTCCGAGCGCAGCAGGACCATGTCGTCAAGTTCGTCATTCGCGACGGTCACATTGCCCTGCACCCGGTCGGCAATCGTTGTCTCCCCGCCGCGTGGCGCACGGAAGCGGATAACGAAGGGCAGGTCAGGCGTCTCGGTCCGGTCGCGCCAGCGCCCGTCATAGCGCAGCGGCAATTTCCTTTCGCGCTGTTCGGCGCGCATCGCTTCCAGTTCCTCAGGCGTCGCGTAGCAGCGATAGGCATGGCCGCCCGCGAGCAATTGGTTCGCAACTTCGGCATGACGGTCCATCTGTGCAAACTGGAAGACTTCGGGTCCGTCCCAATCGAGCCCCAGCCAGCGCATGCCGTCGAGAATTGCGTCAATCGCCCCTTGCGTTGACCGTGCCCTGTCGGTGTCTTCGATCCGCAGCAGAAATTTACCCCCGAAATGCCGTGCATAAAGCCAGTTGAACAGCGCCGTTCGCGCGCCGCCGATGTGCAGAAAGCCAGTGGGCGAGGGCGCAAAGCGGGTCACGACAGTTTCGGTGCTTGCGCTCACGCAGACTTTCTCCAACGATGCGCCCGGGATGGGCACAATACTCGCGAGCGCCCCTAGCATGGGGATGATGCCGCTTCAAAGGGGGCGGTGGCGGCGCATTGGGTCGAATGTGGAGGCTTTCCTCGATGCCGAGCGTGACCAGCTTGCGCTTTGGCTCCCTGTGGCGCTCGGCACGGGCATTGCCGCGTGGTTCGTGCTTGATGGTCCGGCGGAGTGGCAAGCATGGCTGGTTTGTATGGCAGCACTGGCCGCGGGATCGTGGATGTTGCCGCCAGGAAGCCGCATGCGGCGGATCGTGTTTGTGGCCGCAATCGCATCGGCGATAGGCTGCGGTGCGATCTGGGCACGCGCCTTGTGGGTTGCGGGACCGGTGCTTGTTCGCCCCGTTGTTGCCATCTTTACGTCAAGGATCGAGCGGATCGAAGTACAGACCGCAAAAGACCGCGTTCGCCTGACCTTGGCACCCATCGGCGCGCCAGAGCTGCCGCCAAGAGTGCGCGTCACGGTGGATGACGTCATGGCGTCAGCCGGATTGGTCGCGGGCGACAGGGTTTCCCTGCGTGCGCGGCTTGTCGGGCCGCCGAACGCCAGCGTTCCCGGCGGTTTCGATTTTTCGCGTGTCGCCTGGTTTCAGGGGCTTGGCGCAACCGGAAAGGCGATTGGTTCTGTAACCCGCGCCGGACCAGAGCGTATTGAAAAAGCCGGTCTGCGCGAACGGTTATCGGCGCATATTCGCTCTCGCCTGGCGGGCAGTGCCGGTGGTATCGCATCGGCCTTCGCTACCGGAGACCGCGGCGGCATATCGCAGGAAGACGAAGACGCCATGCGCGCCAGTGGCCTGACCCATCTGTTGTCGGTCAGTGGGCTGCATGTGACGGCGGTTGTGGGCGCAACGATTTTTTTGGCGCTGCGGTTGCTGGCGCTGAGTTCGTTTCTGGCGCTGCGATTACCCTTGCTACTGATTTCCGCTCTGATCGGCGCACTGGCAGGCATTGGTTACACGTTGCTGACGGGTGCCGAAGTGCCGACGGTGCGGTCGTGCGTTGCCGCCGTACTCGTGCTGGCGGGCATCGCATTGGGGCGCGAGGCATTCACGCTGCGGCTGGTGGCAACCGGCGCGATCATCGTCCTTTTGCTCTGGCCCGAAGCGCTCGTCGGTCCGAGTTTTCAGCTGAGTTTTGCCGCGATAACGTCGATTGTCGCGCTGCACGAGACGCCAGTCATGCGGAATTTGAGTGCGAAAGGTGACGAGGGGCTGTTGCGGCGTTTCGGTCGCGCGGTCTTGGGCCTGCTCATCACGGGCATAATTGTCGAAG
>JANOZQ010000414.1:0-6891 GCA_031429555.1 Sphingomonas sp.
GTGCCCGTCCGCATCGAAGACGCCGACGAGCATGACCTGTTCGGAGTTCCTGTGTGATCGAGTTCTCGACGTTGCTGATCGCTGACAAAGCCCAGCCCGCGCACAGCATCCACCTCGTTGATCCCACAGGCTATGACGCATGGTTGAACGCCCAACCCGAACGCCACCGGGCGGCTGTCGTTGCCCAAAACCTGAAGCCCGTCGCCTACGCCAGCGCCATCCTGCCCGGTGAAAAAGCCGACGAGTGGTCCGTGGTCGCCATCGTTGCAAACACCGCATCGCTCTCGCAGTGGTGCCTCGCCAAACTCGCCGAAACCTTGCCCGAAGGCACATATCGCGTCGAAGGCGTCGCGCCCGGTCCCGCCGCCCTCGGCTGGCTGCTCGGCCAGTATAAGTTCGACCGTTATCTCAAGAATGACAAACCACGCGGCCCGCGCATCTTGCTGACCAGCGACGTCGCCCGGATTGACGCAACCGTCCGCGAGGCGGAAGCCGTCGCGCTGGTCCGCGATCTGGTCAATACACCCGCTGCCGATATGGGGCCCGGTGACCTTGAAGCACAGGCAGCCGAACTCGCGACAAAACATGACGCCGTTTTGGCCGTGACAAAAGGCCATGATCTCGAAACCGGTTATCCGATGATCCATGCCGTCGGGGCCGCCGCCGAACGCAAACATGCCCCGCGCCTGATCGAACTCGAATGGGGCAATCCGGCGCATCCCCGCATTGCCATTGTCGGCAAAGGCGTGACGTTCGATTCGGGCGGGCTCGACATCAAACCGTCTTCGGGCATGCGGCTCATGAAAAAGGATATGGGCGGCGCGGCGCATGCCTTGGCGCTGGCACAACTCATCATGACCGCGCGGCTGCCGGTACGGCTGCACTTGCTCATCCCGGCAGTGGAAAATGCGATTGCGGGCAATGCCTTCCGGCCCGGCGACATTTTGACGTCGCGCAAAGGTCTCACGGTCGAAATCGCCAATACCGATGCCGAAGGGAGACTCGTCCTCGCCGATGCCCTTACCAAGGCAGGCGAAGACAGTCCCATGCTGATCATCGATTTCGCAACGCTAACCGGTGCTGCCCGCGTGGCGCTCGGTCCCGATCTTCCGGCGACATTCGGCAACGATGATGCCATTACCAATGCTTTGACGACCGCAGCCAAAGACGTCTGCGACCCGCTTTGGACCCTTCCCCTGCACAGCGGTTACGATGACATGTTGAAATCGGACATCGCCGATCTCAACAATGCGCCTGATGGCGGTTTCGCCGGCGCAATTACGGCCGCACTGTTCCTGCAAAAATTCGTGTCGGCCGACACGCAGTGGATACACCTCGACACTTTTGCCTGGCGACCTGCCGCCAAACCGGGACGCCCAAAAGGTGGCGAAGCCTTGGGCTTGCGTGCCGTCTGGTCCATGCTCCAAGCTCGTTTCGTTTAGGACGCGCAACCACTTCGCAAGTCATGCGTTGGTGCCCCATGCGTGATCCGATACTTTCCCGATGGATGCAGACCCTGATCGACTATGTGCGGTCAGGGCACCCCGATCTCACCAACCGCCAGATGGCGCTGATGATGCTCGTTTACCTGACACCCGGCCCGCATACCGTGCGCGGCATTGCCAAGGGGCTGGACGTCTCGAAACCGGTCGTCACACGCGCCTTGAACAGGTTGGGGTCTCTCGGCTATCTCCGCCGCCAGCGTGACGAGGCCGACCGGCGGAATGTATTTGTCGCGCGGACGGACGAAGGGGCGGATTTTCTTGACGAATTCGGGCGGCTCATTGCCGACAGATCACGATACGACGGTCCCCGCAGCGCCGCGGCGTAAACGCTTTGTCCTGTCGGGGCACTCGGCCGTGCTCGATCCAGCGATCCATGCCGTCCGTGACGACCTTGCCGATGTCGAACTCGCCGACCGCGTTTTTGCGCCGCATTATGCACAGGCGATGCGCTATCGGGTGACGACAGCCGCAACGGTCTACGCAAAACCCAATATCGCGAGTGACCGGGTCGATGAGGTTTCCATTGATATGACACTTGACCTCTTTGATCTGAGCGCAGGTTGGGGCTGGGTCCGCACATCCAACGGCATCGGTTACATCCGCGCGGACTGCATCGCACCCGCATGACACGCATTTTCATTGACGGTGCGGCGGGCACGACCGGACTCGAAATCGAATCGCGGCTAACCGGTCGCAGCGAATTCGAAATGATCAAACTCGACGATGCACAGCGTAAAGACAGCGGCGCGCGGCGTGATGCCTTGAATGCCGCCGACATCGTGGTCCTCTGCCTGCCCGACGACGCCGCGCGCGAAGCAGTGGCACTGATCGACAACAAAACCACGCGCGTCATCGATGCCTCGACCGCGCACCGCACATCCAAGGGTTGGACCTATGGCTTTCCCGAAATCGGCCATGACGTTGCCGGTGCGATGCGCGTGTCAAACCCCGGCTGTTATGCAACGGGCTTTGTTGGATTGATCGCGCCGTTGATCAAAGCACGGCGGATTGGCCCCGGCGCACCGATCATGTGCAACGCGGTTTCGGGCTATTCGGGGGGCGGCAAGGCCATGATCGCCGAATATGAAGGGGCAAATCCGCCCGCTTGGCGGACCTACGCACTCGGCCTTGCACACAAGCATGTCGCTGAAATGCAGGCTCGGGCTGGTCTCACCAATCCCCCGCTATTTGCCCCTGCTGTGGCAAATACCTATCGCGGGATGATCGTCGAAGTACCGTTGTTCGGGGCCAACCCTAAAGCCATCAGCGACACGTTGAGCGACGCGTATGTGGGATCGCCGATTGTGAAACTGTGCACCCATGACGATGCGACGCTCGCTATCGAGCATGCAGCAGGGAGCGACCGGATGGACCTCTTCGTTTTCACCAATGGATCGCAGACTCGCCTCGTCGCGGCGCTCGATAATCTGGGCAAAGGCGCGAGTGGTGCGGCCGTGCAGAACCTGAACCTGATGGCGGGCTTACCGGAAACAACGGGTTTGCGGCTTTAAAGTCTAGTTACCGGTCGCGGCGCGGTGCGCGCGCCATTTAGCAACATTGGCTTCATGCTGGGCATTGGTTTCTGCAAACGCCGAACTGCCATCAGCCTGTGCCACAAAGAAAATGACGTTCGAAGGCGCAGGATCGAGGGCTGCCGCGATTGAGTCTTTGCCCGGATTGGTAATCGGTCCTGGCGGCAGACCGCTGTAAATATACGTATTGTAAGGCGTATCTCGGTTCAGATCTGATTTATACACGACGCGACCCAGTGGTTTGCCCCGTGTGATCGGATAAAGAAAAGTCGGATCAGCTTCGAGCTTCATCCCGCGTTTCAAACGGTTGGCATAAACCGCACCAACCAACCGCCGTTCTGAAGCACGGCCCGTTTCTTTCTCGATGATCGAAGCCAGAATAACGGCCTGCTCAGGCGTGGTCACAGCGGCCGTCGGTTTGCGCGCGGCCCATGCATTGGCCAATGCCGTCTGCATCGCCTTCTGCATCCGTCCGACGACGGCCGACCGCGCTTCGCCACGGGTATAGGCATAGCTGTCAGGTAGCACCGAACCCTCGGGCGGGACTGCGACATCGCCGCTCAGCAACTCGGTTGCCATCAACCGTTCCTGCACCATGATCGACGGCATGCCTTCGGGGATCGTAACAAACCGCTGCAACGTCTTGCCCGACTGAAGCAGCGCAAGAACCTCGCCCGCGTCCATGCCCTTCTTGATCTTATACTCACCCGGCTTGATCGGTTCGCCCGACCCGAACAGCTTGGCATTGCGGACAAAACCACTCGCCGAGTCGATAGCACCTGCTTTTTCAAGCACACTCGCCGCCGCTGTCAGGCTGGAGCCCCGCGCAATCATAACCTCAACATCGCGGTCAGCTTTACCGCCACCGCTAAAGAACATCACAGCCCCGACAATGGCCAGCACGACCAGCACGATGACAGCCAAACGCCGCATCAGATCGCCCGCATTACCAGCGACGCATTGGTCCCGCCAAAGCCGAAGCTATTGTTCAAAACAGCTTTGACCACGCGTTTCTTCGCCACATGCGGCACCAGATCAACCCCGGCACAGCTTTCGCTCGGATTGTCGAGATTGAGTGTTGGCGGGACAATCTGGTCACGCAGCGCCAATATACAGAAAATGCTTTCGACGGCTCCCGCGCCCCCCAGCAGATGCCCGATGGCTGACTTGGTCGAGCTCATCGACATCGTTGAAATCGCATCACCGAACAGGCGGCGGACCGCGCCAAGCTCGAGCTCATCGCCCATCGGGGTCGATGTGCCGTGGGCATTGACATAATCAATGTCGGACAGGCTCAGGCCCGATTTTTTCATTGCCATTTCCATTGAGCGGAATGCACCCGACCCTTCCGGATGCGGTGCCGTCACATGATAGGCATCGCCCGACAAGCCATAGCCAATGACTTCGGCATAAATCTTCGCGCCACGCGCCTTGGCACGTTCATATTCCTCGAGCACGACGATCCCCGCCCCTTCGCCCATGACGAAACCATCGCGGTCGACATCGTAAGGGCGTGACGCCGTTTCGGGCGTATCGTTGAACCCCGTTGAAAGCGCCCTCGCCTGCGCAAATCCTGCAATCCCCAACGGACAAATCGCACCCTCGGCACCACCCGCCAGCATCACGTCGGCATCGTCGTCGCGAATCATCCGCGCCGCATCGCCAATCGAATGCGCGCCCGTCGAGCAGGCGGTCACGACCGCGTGGTTCGGTCCCATCAGGCCATATTTAATGCTGACCTGCCCCGAAATCAGATTGATCAACCGACCATGGACGAAATGCGGCGATACGCGGCTTGGCCCTTTTTCCTGACAGACGAGCGACTCGCTCGCTATGCCGGGCAGGCCGCCTATACCCGAGCCGATCGAACAGCCTGCGCGAAACCGTTCTGCTTCGCTCATCTCGGTCAGCCCCGCGTCCTCAAGCGCCTGTCCTGCGGCATCAATGCCATAGATAATGAACGGATCGACCTGGCGCTGGACCTTATGGTCAACGCGCTTGCCGGGATCGAAACCATAGGGATGATCGGCGGGCTTTACCTCGCACGCAATCTGGCATTTCTGGTCCGACGGGTCGAACCGCGTGATCCGCCCTGCACCCGATTTCGAGGCCAGAATATTGGCCCAGCTGGTTTCGACATCTGCCCCCAACGGCGTGACCAACCCCAATCCCGTAACGACAACACGCCGCATATCAGTCTCCAAAAACGAAATGGCTCCCCAAGCCGACGCCGGGGAGCCATTTCAAAACGCTAGTTCAACGGCCCTGCAAGGGACCGCCAAGGTCAGCCCTTGTTCGCGTCGATAAAGGCAATCGCATCCTTGACGGTCGCAATCTTTTCCGCCGCATCGTCGGGAATCTCAACGCCGAATTCTTCTTCGAACGCCATCACCAGTTCAACGATGTCGAGGCTGTCTGCGCCCAGATCGTCGATGAAGCTCGATTCAACTGTAACTTTGTCTGCATCGACACCAAGGTGCTCGACAACAATTTTTGTAACCCGGTCGGCGGTCTCGCTCATGAAGGCACCCTTCTTTTCATGAAAATGAATTCTTGTTCATCGCCCTAATCACCATGCGGGGGACGCGCAAGTCCCGCATCATCCACGCCCCAGCATGAAATCAACCATGCCGCCCAAAGATCGGAAGCCATTGAGTGAAATCCCGTCGGCCTTGATACCCGCCGGGAGCCAGGCGCGATCAAAGCCGAGCTTGGCTGATTCCTTGAGACGGAGCGCGACATGCGACACAGGGCGGACTTCGCCTGACAGCGCAACTTCGCCGAACGCCACCACTTCGGACGGGACGGGTCGTTCGCTGAATGCACTCACCAACGCCGCCGCGACAGCCAAATCAGCGGCGGGGTCGCTCAGCCGGTAACCGCCCGCGATGTTGAGATAGACTTCGGCTGACGACAGCGAGAGACCGCAGCGCGCTTCCAGTACCGCAAGGATCATTGCCAAACGCCCCGAGTCCCAACCAACGACAGCACGGCGAGGCGTCGCACCGCTGGCGAGGCGAACCGTAAGCGCCTGCACTTCCACCAGCACGGGACGCGTCCCCTCGAGTGCCGGAAAGACGACCGTTCCCGCGACCGCCTCACCGCGCGATGTCAGAAACAGCGACGACGGATTGCCGACTTCGCCAAGGCCATCCTCGCCCATCGCGAAGACACCGATTTCGTCGGTGCCGCCAAATCGGTTCTTGATCGCGCGCAAGATACGATACTGGTGGCTGCGCTCGCCTTCAAAACTCAGCACCGTGTCGACCATATGTTCGAGGACGCGCGGGCCGGCGATACTGCCGTCCTTGGTGACATGGCCGACGAGGACGACCGCCGAGCCGCGCTCTTTGGCAAAGCGGATTAGCTCGCCCGCCGAAGCGCGGACCTGGCTTACAGTACCCGGCGCGCCTTCGATCAGATCCGAATGCATCGTCTGGATCGAATCGATCACCAGCAGATCGGGCGCTTTGGGGAAAGTCGCGAGGATGTCGCGCACCGAAGTCGCCGCTGCCAGCGCAACGGGTGCATTACCGAGACCCAAGCGTTGCGCGCGCAGGCGGACCTGATCGGCGGCTTCCTCGCCCGAAACATAAGCAACCGATTTGCCCGCCAATGCGAGTTTTGCAGCCGCTTGGAGAAGCAATGTCGATTTGCCGATGCCGGGATCACCGCCGATCAATGTCGCCGACCCCGCCACAAAACCACCACCTAGCGCACGATCAAGCTCACTGATCCCGCTCGGCATCCGGTCGGGCAGCCGGGTTTCGCTGTCGAGCGGCACCAATTGCACGGCGCGACCGCCGTTTTGCAGATTATGCTTCGCGGAGAAGGGCGTGACGACCCCGCCTGCA
>JANOZQ010000415.1:0-3153 GCA_031429555.1 Sphingomonas sp.
TTGCTCGTGATCGAGCAGATCAAAGGGCCGGTTGTGCTTGTCGGCTCATCAATGGGGGGCTGGCTGATGCTGCTGGTTGCCCGTGCGCTCGGTGATCGCGTTGTAGGATTGGTCGGGATTGCCGCTGCCCCCGATTTTACCGATTGGGGCTACACGTCCGATGAAAAAGGCCAGATCGAACGGCACGGTCGTATTGATCAGCCGTCCGATTACGGCGACCCCATGCCGACGCATCGGGCCTTTTGGCAATCCGGCAAAGCAAATCGGCAATTGGCCGCAGAAATTCCGATCACCTGCCCCGTCCGCTTGCTCCACGGCCAGCTCGACAATGACGTACCGTGCGACATTTCGGTGCAACTTGCCGCGCGGCTGTGTTCAGACGATGTGCAGGTGACATTGATCAAGGATGGCGATCACCGCCTGTCGCGCCCGCAGGACATCGGCCTGTTGGTTGCGACGGTCGAACAATTGCTGGAAACCCTATGATTGCTATCCTCCTCCTCCTCGCTGTCGAACCGACGCGCTTCGAGGCTTGCGCCCTGCTCGCCGACAGCGACCCCGCGCGCGCCATCGACGAAGCAAGCACATGGCGCATCGCGGGCGGCGGCGTGCTCGCGCGGCAGTGCGAGGGGCTGGCTTATGTGACGCAAAAGCGGTGGGCGCCTGCCGCCGCCGCCTTCGAAGCAGCGGCGCGCGAAGCCGACGTCAATGCCGACGGACGGGCCGCATTTCTATGGGTGCAGGCGGGCAATGCGGCACTCGCAGGCAATGAGCCGGCGAAGGCAGCCGCTTATTTCGACGGTGCTTTGGCGCGCGGGCAATTGACCGGCGAGGCGCTCGGTGAAGTACATCTGGATCGTGCGCGGGCGCGGGCGGCGCAGGGCGATCTGAAAGGCGCACGCGCCGACCTCGATCTCGTCGCAAAACATGTCCCCGCCGATCCGTTGGGCTGGTTGCTCTCGGCAACACTGGCGCGCAAGATGAATGACCTTCCGCGCGCGCAAACTGATATTGAGCAGGCTGCCACGCGATCTCCCGATGACGCTTCGGTTGCGCTCGAAGCAGGCAATATCGCTGTGCTGTCAGGCCGTGACGATGCCGCGCGGACGGCCTGGGAAGCAGCGATCAAACTGGCACCGGACAGCCCGTCAGCCAAGGCGGCAACGGAGTCGCTGGCGAGACTGCCGCGCTGACCCTATATGGGCGGCATGAAATATCTCCACACCATGATCCGCGTGTCGGACCCCGCTGCGACCATCGCATTTTTCGATTTGCTCGGCCTGAAAGAGCTTCACCGCTTCGACAGCGAGCAGGGCCGTTTCACACTCATTTTCCTTGCCGCGCCGGGTGACGAGGATGCGCAAGTTGAACTCACGCACAACTGGGACGAGAAGGGGTATGTCGAGGGCCGCAATTTCGGCCACCTCGCTTACCGCGTCGACAATATTTACGACAGCTGCCAGCGCTTGATGGACGGCGGAGTCACGATCAACCGCCCGCCACGCGATGGGCACATGGCGTTCGTCCGCAGTCCCGACAATATCTCGATCGAATTGCTTCAGGCGGGCGACCGACTCCCGCCGCAGGAGCCGTGGGCGTCGATGGCAAATGTGGGGAAATGGTAAGATGAGCCTCGAGGTCATCCGCATCCCTGTGCTGTCAGACAACTATATTTGGCTCGTCAACGACGCGAAAAGCGGGGCGACAATGGTTGTCGATCCCGCCGTCGCCGAGCCAGTGCTCACTAAAGCCAACGAGCTTGGCTGGACGATAACCCATATCTGGAACACGCACTGGCACCCCGACCACACCGGCGGGAATGCTGCGATCAAGGCGGCGACCGGTTGCACGATTGTCGGCCCTGCTGCCGAGGCCGAACGAATCCCCACGCTCGATGTTCAGGTTCGGGGCGGTGACGTCGTGCTGTTTGGTGCTACCGAGGCGCATGTGATCGACGTTCCCGCCCACACTGCCGGGCATATCGCCTATCACTTCGCGACGGAAAGCATCGCTTTTGTCGGCGACACTCTGTTCGCAATGGGCTGCGGACGGCTGTTCGAGGGGACGGCTGCACAGATGTTTGACAACATGCGCAAACTCGAAGCGTTGCCTGACAACACCGTCATTTATTGCGCGCATGAATATACCCAGTCGAACGGCCGCTATGCGCTTACCGCCGAGCCCGGCAATGCTGCGTTAATCGCGCGTATGAATGATGTGGATGCTGCGCGCGTGAGAGGCGAAGCGACTGTGCCGACCACGATTGCGCTCGAACGGGCGACCAATCCGTTCATGCGGGCAAAAAATGTTGCCGAACTTGCGGAACGGCGCGCCGCGAAAGATAGTTTTCGAGGATAGGAGACGTGAAATGATCCGGATAATCCTGCCATTGGCGCTGCTGACCGGCTGCGCCGCCACAACGCAAACAGCACAGGGCCCAGACCCCAGGCTGACCGCCGCGCTCGAAGGCAAGGTCGCGGGCAAATCGCAAAGCTGCATCCCTCTCGACGAGGCCTCGGGCAACGAGCTTTTTCGTGATGCCATCCTCTATCGCGCTGGCCGCAACAAATATTGGCTCGCCGATGCGCCGGGTTGCGGGTCGGAACGCGGCAGCAACGACTATATTCTGGTCCAGAATGTCTTTGGATCGCAATTGTGTCGCGGTGACATCATCCGTCTGGTTGAACGGACAAGCGGGTTTCAGGGTGGCGCCTGTTCGGTGCGCAGCTTTACGCAATATTCGAAGCCCAAGGGTTAGGCCTTGTAGAGCCCGTCCAGCCGCTCGCCGTAAACTTCCTTGATCTTGTGCCGCCGGATTTTCATCGACGGGGTCAGCATCTCGTTATCGACCGTAAAAGCATCGGGCGTCACGACAATGCGCCGCACTTTCTCGGTCACTGAAACCTCGGCGTTGACGCGGTCGACGGCCGCCATCAGCGCGCGTTGAAAAGCGGGATTGTCGGCAAGGCGTTTGCAATCCGGCTTTTCATCATTGGCGACCGCCCATTCCATCAGCCATTCGGGATCGGGCACGACAAGGCCGACGAGGTGCGGCCGCTTGTCGCCAACCACCATGGCCTGAATGATTTCGGGCTGGAGCGTCAGCATCCCTTCAATTTTTTGCGGCGCGACATTGTCGCCCTTGTCGTTGAC
>JANOZQ010000416.1:0-2314 GCA_031429555.1 Sphingomonas sp.
ACCGATTCCGATCAGCGCAAGCCGCGACAGCGCCGTGCGGTTCGGCGTGGACAGGACCAGAAGACCGCCGGGCGCGAGCAATCCCGCGAGCTCCGCGATAAAACTGGCGGGGTCAGCAACATGCTCGATAACCTCAAGGCACGTCACGAGGTCAAATGTCTCGCCCGCCACCGCGTCGATTTCACCAGCACGGTAATCAATGTTGAGTCCCGATTGCGCAGCATGTGCCTGTGCCACAGCAATATTTTCGGGCGCTGCATCAACACCGGTTACGGCCCCGCCCATCCGCGCCAATGGCTCGGCGAGCAACCCCGCGCCGCAGCCCATGTCTAGCACGCGTTTGCCCGATAACGCTGTTCGCGCTTTCGGATCACCATGCCAATACGCATCGACGCGATCACGGATATAGCGCAGCCGGACGGGGTTCAGCCGGTGGAGCATCGCCGACGACCCCTTCGGATCCCACCAGTCCGCCGCCATGCTGCCGAAACGCTCGGCTTCATGCGGTACAATATTCGATGTGGTTGCGTTCGCCATGCCCCCTTCCTATCAGGCGCGCAGGCAAAAGCCCAAGGGGGAATACAGCGCCATGGCGCGGATCGTGATGAAATTCGGCGGCACGTCGATGGCGGGGATCGAGCGCATCCGCAGCGTTGCCGCGCGTGTAAAGCGCGAAGTCGAGGCGGAGCACGAAGTCGCGGTTGTCGTCAGCGCGATGGCAGGCGATACCGACCGGCTCGTGGGATTCTGCAAGGAAGCATCCCCGCTTGCGGACCCGCGCGAATATGATGTGGTGGTCGCATCGGGCGAACAGGTGACGGCCGGACTGCTGGCGATTGCGCTGCAGGCGATTGGTGTCAACGGGCACAGCTGGATGGGCTGGCAATTGCCGATCCGCACGTCGTCGGCGCATGCCGCCGCGCGGGTCGAAAGCATTGATGCCTGCGCGTTGATGTGTTCGCTGGCCGATGGTCAGGTTGCAGTCATTCCCGGCTTTCAGGGTCTAACGCTCGACGGCAATATATCGACGCTCGGGCGCGGTGGATCGGATACCTCGGCGGTTGCGGTGGCTGCGGCGATCAAGGCCGATCGCTGCGACATTTATACCGATGTCGACGGCGTTTATACAACCGACCCGCGCATCGTGCCGCGCGCGCGCAAGTTGAAGCGCGTGACGTATGAAGAAATGCTCGAACTCGCGAGCGTCGGGGCCAAAGTGTTGCAAACGCGCTCGGTTGGCCTTGCCATGAAGACCGGGGTGCGCATCCAGGTGCTCTCAAGTTTCGACGACCCGACCAACTCGGCAACTGCCGACACCCTGCCCGGAACAATGATCGTCAGTGATGACGAGCTAGGAGATGAAGTGGAAAGCCAGCTGATTACGGGGATAGCCCATGACAAGAATGAAGCCAAAGTCACGCTGACCGAAGTGCCCGACACGCCGGGATCGGTGTCGCGGATTTTCGAGCCACTGGCCGCGGTCAACATCAACGTCGACATGATCATCCAGAATATCGCGCACCAGTCACCGGGGCGTGCCGGTTCGACCGATGTGACGTTTACGGTGCCGCAGGCCGAACTGGCACGGGCACTCGATGCTCTTGACAAGGCGAAGGACAGCATTGGATTTTCGGCCATCGTGCACGACACCAAAGTCGCCAAGATTTCGGTCGTCGGCGTCGGCATGCGCAGCCATGCGGGCGTTGCCTCGACAATGTTCAAGGCGCTGGCGGATCGCGGGATCAATATCCTGGCCATCAGCACGAGCGAAATCAAAGTCAGCGTGCTGATCGAAGAAGATTACACCGAACTCGCCGTGCGCGTGCTCCACACGGCATATGGGCTGGATGCGGACGAGGTTTAGTCGATCCGCATGGCTTCGGCGGCGAGGCCTTCAGCTTCGATAAGCAGCGCATCATCAACCGTTCCCTGCGCCACGCTTTCGCGGCCGATCATGACCAAGACGGGAACCGCGAGCGGTGTGACGCGCGGGACGTCGATATGCAGGATGGTATCGGCAGCGCGGTCAAGGAGATTGGCCAGCCTTCCGACATCGGTCATCTTGGCGCGCGCATCGGCCCAGGCGGCTTTGAGCAACAAATGATCTGGTTCATAACGGCGCAGGACGTCGTAGATCAGGTCGGTTGAAAAAGTAACCTGCTTGCCCGATTTTCGCGTGCCGGGATGTTGCCGCTCGACCAGCCCGCCGATGACCGCCACTTCGCGGAACGCGCGCTTGAGCATGTGTGATCCTTCGACCCAGTCGACAAATTCGTCGGCCAAGATGTCAGCGGAAAACAGCGCGCGCGGGTCC
>JANOZQ010000417.1:0-2339 GCA_031429555.1 Sphingomonas sp.
GAGAGGATGCGATATGGCCGATAATCCAGCGCCTATAACGGCCGATCCCGCTTCGGGCATCCGCGCGATTCTTGATGGCTGGGGGGAAATCCTCAAACCCATTGCCGAGGCGAACCGCGATAAAGTCGATCCCAAAGACAAGCGGTTTGCCGGACCCGAATGGGAGCATCCGGTGTTCGACCTGATGCGGCAGGGTTACGCCATCATGGCCGAAACGATGATGGCGGCGGTCGAAAACATGCCCGTCGATGCGCATCAAAAGACACAAATGGCCTTTGCGATGCGCACACTCGTCGAAGCGATGTCGCCCGCCAATTCGCCACTGACCAATCCGGTTGCGTTCAACAAGGCACTGGAAACCAACGGCGCAAGTCTGGCGAGCGGGTTCCAGCATTTGATGGCCGATATGCAGCGCGGGCAATTGACGCACACCGACGCCGGCGCGTTCGAAGTCGGCATCAACATCGCGACAGCGCCCGGCAAAGTCATCCATGAGACGCCTTTGTATCAGTTGATCCACTATGCGCCGACGACGCCGACCGTTGGCAAAACCCCGCTGGTCATCTTTCCGCCTTGGATCAACCGCTTCTATATTCTCGACCTCAGCCCCGAAAAGTCCTTCATCCGCTGGGCGGTTGATGAGGGCCTGAGCGTTTTCATGGTCAGCTGGAAATCCGCCGACGCGTCGATGGCCGACATCATCTGGGACGATTACATCGCGGCGCAAATCGATGCGATCGATACGATCCGCGAACTGCTGGATGTGAAATCGGTTCACACGATCGGCTATTGTGTGGCGGGAACGACGCTCGCCGCAACGCTCGCGGTGCTGGCGGCAAGGGGCAAAGCAAAGAAGGTCAAATCAGCGACGTTCTTCACGGCACAAGTCGATTTCAGCGAAGCGGGCGAACTGCTGAATTTTATCGACGATGCCAATCTCGCGATGATCGACCAGTTGTCGAGCGAGGGGTTTCTCGACGGGCGTTACCTTGCGCTGACCTTCAATCTGCTGCGCGGCAAGGACTTGATCTGGAATACGGTTGTCAGCAATTACCTGCTCGGTAAAGACTATCCTGCGTTCGACCTGCTACACTGGAACGGTGACACGACCAACCTTCCCGCCAAATGGCATAAGTCGTATCTGTGCGACCTCTACCGCGACAATAAAATGGTCGTACCGGGCGCATTGCACGCGCTGGGCGAGGCGATCGACCTGACCAAAATCGAAACGCCCGCCTATATTCAGGCCGGTCGCGAGGACCATATCGCGCCGCTCGCCAGTGTCTGGAAACTGACCGAGTATCTGAAAGGGCCAATCCGGTTCGTGCTCGCGGGGTCGGGGCATATTGCGGGTGTCGTCAATCCGCCCGCCGCGATGAAATACCAGCACTGGATCGACGGACCGATGGACAGCCTTGAGGCGTTCCAGACAACGGCGACTGAGGTCAAGGGTAGCTGGTGGCCCGACTGGATCAGCTGGATTCGTGGATTTGGCAGCGATGATGTTGGTGCAAACGGCGCGCGGATCCCGGGGGAAGGCGCGCTGAAGGCTATCGAAGATGCGCCAGGACGCTACGTCAAGGCGCGCTGAACGGGCAAAAACTGCATTTATGTTGCAGTGCAACAAAAACTCTTGCAATTCGTCGCCACCCGTTTATATTGCACTGCAACATAGACGTAATGGAGGCCGCTGTGGTCGATAAGCCTGTTTCGAAAAAGACCGTTGCCAAGCCCGCAGCAACAAAGCCGGCCGTAAAGTCAGTGCCGGTCGCAACGCCCGTTGTTGCTGCAAAGGTCGAAGCGCCAAAGCCCGTAGTCACCGCTCCGGTGGTAGCCAAGGTTGAAGCACCCAAGCCCATTGCGGCCACACCGGTCATAAAGCCTCTCATCACTGAAACTGTCGCGGTTGCAACGCCCGTTGTTACCGCTCCCGTCAAAACCCCGGACGTCATCAAGACGCCGGTCATCGCAGAAGGAAAAACACTCATGAACGATACCGTCAACAAGGTTCAGGAAACCGCCCAGAAGTTCACTGCCGACGCAACCGCACGCGCCACTGAAGTTTTCGGTGATGTCTCGGCCCGCGCCAAGACCGCCATGGAAAAGGGCTCGAAGGGCCTCGAAGAAATGGTCGAATTTTCGAAGGGCAATCTTGAAGCCGTCGTTGCTTCGGGCCGTGTTGCCGCCAAGGGCGCGCAGGACATTGCCAAATATTCGGCTGAATATGGCCGCAAGTCGATCGAAGAAGCCAACGCAACGGCCAAGAAGTTTGCGGCCGTGAAGTCGCCAACCGAATTCTTCGCGCTCCAGTCGGAAGTTGCCAAGACCAACCTCGACGC
>JANOZQ010000418.1:0-3784 GCA_031429555.1 Sphingomonas sp.
GGGCACCCCCCCCTCACCCCTTGGGGGAGTGGCCCGACTCGCCAACGGCGAGCGGGGAGAGGGGTTGGTCCATCGGAATGAACCACTGCGGCGTTGCGCGGAAGATGAGTTTGGCTTTGGAGCGCCACGAATGCGGGTAGCTGTGCTTGTAATCCGCGCTTGCCGCGAGCAGCGCACCCGCCGCGCTGAGGTCTTCGCAGATCGGGCCGTCGGGGGCGTTGAACTTGGCGTTGATGACGCTCCCTTGCCCGCCGAGCCAGGCCCAGTCGGCGCGATATTTCCCGTGGCCCTCGACCGCGAACACCGGATCGATGCCGTTTGCCTTGCACAGGTCAAAATCGTCCTCGCCATGGTCGGGCGCCATATGGACGAGGCCGGTGCCCTGTTCGGTGGTGACGAAATCGCCGGGCAGGAAGGGGCGGGGTTTGGCAAAAAACCCGCCGAGGTGGTGCATCGGGTGGCGAGCGATGGTTCCGGCAAGTTGCCGACCATAAATCAGTTCTTTGACAGGTCGGTTAGACTTAATCTCAGTGAATTGAAGATCTGTAGCAAAACCGTGAACCTGTTCATCCTCTATGCCCAGCCGACGTTTCGTGTCGTTTTCCAAGTCAGCTGCAACAAGGATCGTTCGGCCATCGTGCACAAACGTCGTGTACGGCTTATCCGGCCCATAGGCCAAAGCCTGGTTGACCGGGATCGTCCACGGCGTCGTTGTCCAGATCACCGCATGTGCGCCGACCAGTTCGGGGATAGGCGATTCCAGTATCTCAAACGCCACATCGATCTGTGTCGAGACGATGTCCTCATATTCGACTTCGGCTTCGGCGAGCGCGGTCTTTTCGACGGGGGACCACATGACCGGCTTCGCGCCGCGATACAATTGGCCGGACTCCGCAAACTTCATCAGTTCAGCGACAATCGTCCCTTCGGCTTCTGCCGCCATCGTCAGATAGGGGTGATCCCAGTCGCCGTTGATGCCGAGGCGCTTCAGCTGTTCGCGCTGCGCATCGACCCAGCCCTGCGCATAGGCGCGGCATTCGGCGCGGAACTCGACTGGTGGCACTTCGTCCTTATTGAGCTTTTTCTTGCGATACGCCTCTTCGACTTTCCATTCGATGGGCAGGCCGTGGCAATCCCACCCGGGCACATAGGGCGCGTCCTTGCCGAGCAGGCTTTGCGTGCGGACCACCATGTCCTTCAGGATATGGTTGAGCGCATGGCCGATGTGCATGTCGCCATTGGCATAGGGCGGGCCGTCGTGGAGGATGAACTTTTCGCGCCCCGCCCGCGCCGCGCGCAGCTTTTCGTAAAGCCGCTGCTCCTGCCACTTCGCCAGCATCAGCGGTTCCTTTGCGGGGAGTCCGGCCTTCATGGGGAAATCGGTCTTCGGCAGGAAGACGGTGTCTCTGTAATCGCGCTGTTCGGTCATGTCAGCGCGCGCTTAGGATAGCCTTCGCTTCGGCGCAATCGCGGTCCATCTGCGCAATGAGCGCGTCAAGGCTGTCAAACTTTGCTTCGGGACGGATGAAAGCGTGGAGTTCGACTTCGATGGTCTGCCCATACAAATCCTCACTGAAGTCGAAGAAAAAGGGTTCAAGCAGTTCCTTCGGCGGGTCGAATTGCGGACGGACACCGAGGTTTGCCGCGCCATCCAAGACGCGCCCGTCGCGTAATCGCCCGCGCACCGCGTAAATCCCGTAACGCGGGCGCAGATAGCTGCCCATGTCGATATTTGCGGTCGGATAGCCGAGCAGCCGCCCGTTTTTGTCGCCATGCTGGACAACACCCTCAATCGCAAAGGGCCGCGTCAGCAAGCGCGTCGCCGTCGCACAATCGCCCGCCTGCAAAGCCTCGCGGATGCGGCTCGACGATATGACCCCGCCGTCCTCGGTCACCGGGCCAACAGTTTCGACAGTCAGACCGTGCGCCCCGCCTATCGCTGCGAGCACCTGCGTATTGCCGTCGCGACCTTTGCCGAATGTGAAATCTTCGCCCGTCACCACACCCGCCGCGCCGGCACGCGCGATCAGCCAATCGGTAATGAAATCGCTCGCCGTCACATTCGCCAGTTCAGCATTGAAATTGAATACCAGCATCGCATCCGCACCTGCCGCAGAAAAAAAGCGCTGCCGCTGGTCAAGGTTGGTCAGGCGAAATGGCGCGACGTCGGCTTTGAAATGGCGCACTGGATGCGGATCGAACGTCGCCACGATGGCGGGGACGCCGCGTGCCTTGGCCAGCGTCACGGCGCGTCCGACCACTGCCTGATGGCCGAGATGAAACCCATCGAAATTGCCGAGGGCAATAATCCCGCCGCGCAGGGCCCCGTCGACCGTTTCTTCCCCATACAGCCGTGCCATCGGCGGCCTATAGCAAGGCAGACGCGCCGGGCAATGCCGGCATCGGATCGACAGTCATGAGTTGCGACGGAAACGGCGCGACGAGCTTCTGCGCGATTTTCCAGTCGGCACCAAGCCAATGGTCATAATCCTCGGGATGAAGAATCATCGGCATTGCTTTCGGATGCACGGCTCCGACGAGGCGGTTGGGCTCAACGGTGAGGAAGGCATAGCTCGGCACTTCGCTGTCGCGCCAGATGCCGGCAAAAGCGAAGACGGGCGCGGTGGGCAAGGTGAACCAGTGCTGCGTCCGGTTTCCCTTGACGCCGCCCCATTCCATGAAACTGGTGACCGGCACGAGGCAGCGGAATTCGGTGTGGCGGAGTGTCCCGATCCAGAAAGGACTTTGGAGATTGCGGACGTTGACGACGGGACGGTCAACACCGCGCGGCGGCGGAACACCCCATTGCCGGGGGACGATGGTTCGAACGCCCTCGCTCTGGACGATCACGGGGGCGAATTTGCCGGGCGCGACATAATCGCCGGGCCACGGGTCATGGCCGATTTCCGCGCCGAACAATCTGGCAAGGGCCGCGGCGGGCGCGTCCAGTCGATAAAGCGTACACATCAGGCGGGTCGGAGCGTTCGGGCCAGCACACGGAAAACATTGCCGCCCATGACTTTGGCAATGTCGCCGTCACTGAACCCGGCGTCGATCAGCGCTTGGGTGATCGCGTCGAGCCGCGTCGTATCGAACCGCGTTTCAACCGCGCCGTCGAAATCGCTGCCGAGGCCGACATGGTCAATGCCGACAAGGTCACGGACATGAGCAATGGCTTTGACGATGCCTTTGGGTGAATTATCGCAGACGGCGGCGTCCCAATAACCAATGCCGATCACGCCGCCAGTGCGCGCGACGCCTTTGATTTCGTCGTCGGTCAGGTTGCGGTTGACCTTGCACGACGCCTGCACGCCGCCGTGGCTCGAGACGATGGGGCGGCGCGCCATTTTGAGCACCTGCGCGACAGTCACATGGCTTGAATGCGCGATGTCGACAACCATACCCTTGGCTTCCATAGCGCGGATGATCTCGACGCCGAACGAGGTCAGCCCGCCTTTTTTGAGGCCGTGCATCGATCCGGCGAGTTCATTGTCAAAGAAATGCACCAGCCCCGCCATGCGGAACCCCGCGTCGAACAAACGGTCGAGATTGGCGCGTTTGCCTTCGAGATTCTGGAGGCCTTCGATCGAGAGCGTCGTGCCGAGCACCTGTTGTCCGTGCGCGCGGTCGCCGAGCAATTGCACCAAATCGGAGCGCGAGCGGATGATCCGCAAGGTGCCGCGTGATCCCGCCTCGGCACGGCGCAGCTTTTCGGCATGCCAAAGCGAGCGCTCGACGAGCGACCCCCACGTCCGCACCGGCTGCCCCTGCGCCACGGCCAGCA
>JANOZQ010000419.1:0-2761 GCA_031429555.1 Sphingomonas sp.
CGACCGCGAGCGGTGTGATGTTTATTATCAGGGCCAGTTTTCGCCCGATTTCTATGCCTGGGTGTTCCCGCACGGCGAGACAGCGAGCGTGGGGCTGGGCAGTGCGCAAAAGGGATTTGCCCTGCGCCCCGCGACCAAGGCGTTGCGCGAATCCATTGGTTTAGCGGATGCCGAAACGATCCGCGTTGAAGGCGCGCCGATTCCGATGAAGCCGCTCAAGCGGTGGGACAATGGCCGTGATCTGGTGGTGTGCGGCGACGCAGCGGGCGTGGTTGCGCCATCGTCGGGAGAGGGGATTTATTACGCGCTCGAATGCGGTCGGATGGCGGCTGTTGCTGTCGATGCGTTCTTGACCAGCGGGAAACCGGCGGCGTTGCGGACGGCGCGCAAGGCCTTCATGCGCGATCATGGCCGGGTGTTCTGGGTGCTCGGGATGATGCAGTATTTCTGGTATTCATCCGACAAACGGCGCGAGCGGTTTGTCAAAATGTGTGCCGATCCTGATGTCCAGCAACTAACTTGGGACGCCTATATGAACAAGAAACTGGTGCGGGCAAAACCGGCGGCGCATGTGAAGATATTCTTCAAGGACATGGGGCATTTGCTGGGGCTGTCGAGGGCTTAGTACAACACCGCTTTCCCGAGCGTAGCCGAGGGGCTTATTCGAGCGTAGCCGAGAATAGCGCTATTTCGTCAAGAGCCTCGGCTGCGCTCGGCCGGGTCCATCGGCTTCGCCCGGGAATACGGCATTCAGGGAACGGCTATGCAAAATTTCTTCACCAGCGGTCACGCCGTCGATCTCGTACTCGCGTTCATGGCTGTCGAGGCAATCATCCTGATTGCGATGAAACGCCCCGCGCTAACCGTGATGCTGACGATATTGCCCGGTGCGGTGATGATGCTTGCGCTAAGGGCGGCACTGACGGGCGCGGGATGGCAGTGGGTGGCCATCTGGCTGACGGTGTCGCTGCCGCTCCATCTGGCGGACCTGCGACACCGTAAGCTGGTTTAGGATTTAGATCTGCTTGTCGAGATACGCGATCACGTCGGCCCGCTTCTGGGGATCTTTCAGACCGGTGTAGGTCATCTTGGTGCCCGGAATGATGCGCTGTGGCGCTTCAAGATACTGGAACAGTTTTTCGTTGGTCCACGTAATGCCGCTATTCTTGTTGGCAGTCGAATAGCTGTAGCCGGCGATGCTGCCCGACTTGCGGCCCTGAATGGCGTGCAGCGACGGTCCGACCATGTTCTTGCCGGCTTCGACAGCGTGGCAGGTTTTGCAGACTGCGAATGCTTTTTCGCCCGCCGCGGCATCACCGGTGAACGATGCGAATTTTACACCCGAAAGCGTGTCGACGTTGTCGACAGCCACTTTTGCATCTGCAGCAGGAGCCGCAGCATTTGTGGCGGCAGGCTCGGTCGCTGCGGTTTCGGTTGGTGCAGTTGCCGCTGGTTCTTCGGCGGGTTTTTGCGAGCAGGCCGACACCGATGCCATGGCCAAAATTGCTGCGGTCAATCCCAAGGACGTCCGGATCGATACCATTCGATTCTCCATAAATTTTATCGACACCAAATCGGGTGCTGGCGCCTAGATACACCAAAGAAAAACAACCGCAATCGGCTTCGTCAATTTCGATTTCCATGTTAGCGACGAGCAAATTGAGAGGGGCGCGGACGATCCGATGACATTGACGTATCACCCCGACCGCGACCGGTTGCTGGCCGAGGCCCATGCGCGCCCCTCGACGCCGCTCGACATTCCCGTTTTTGCCACACGCATTGCAACGCTGGGCGAACAGGATGGCGGGGCGGCGGACCGTGCGCATCTGGCCGAATTGTGCCGCATGTCGCTGCAACCCGAACCTCCCGAAGGATCGCGCTGGTGGGCTTTTGATGCGGGACGGTGGACGTTGCGTTGGGAACGGCACACAGAATTTTCGAGCTGGACGATTTTCGGGCGCGGCGCAGGCGATGGCCCGCCGAAGGGGTGGATTGAAGCTCTGCCCGGCGAAATTCTTGTGTGGACGACGGCCGACCTGAGACGGAACGAGGCAGAAGGGCCAACGCCCGCGTCGCCGCATGGCACCAGCATGATCGGGTCGGTGGTGCTCGACGGGGCTGCGACGATCTATACCGATTTCAAACCCGATGACGGCGGGATCACGCGTTTTCTGGTGCTGGTGAAATCGGTTGACCGTGTGCTGGCGGGGCGGCTCGTGCTGATGCTGCTCGAGATCGAGACCTACCGGTTGATGGCACTGCTTGCCTTTCCATTGGCGGGCAGTGCTGGCGCGCAAATCGGCGCGTTCGAACGCGAAACCGGTGCCCTTGCGGCGCGGCTTGCCGAGGAAGTGGGCGTTGATGCAGACCGCGCGTTGCTGGGCCGCCTCATCGCTTTGTCGGGTGAAGCCGAGGCGCTTAATACGCAGACCAGTTACCGGTTTCGTGCCGCAGCCGCTTATTACGAAATCGTCCGCGACCGGATCGGGAATCTGCGCGAAGAACATATTCCAGGCATGCAGACGATCGAGGAGTTCATGGACCGCCGCCTTGCCCCGGCCATGCGGACCTGCGACGCGGTTGCCGAACGCGAACGCGCGGTGATTGCCCGTGTTGCCCGCACGGGCCAGATGCTGCGTACGCGGATCGAGATCGAGGCCGAAGCAACAAGTGCTGCGCTGCTCAAATCGATGGACAATCGTGCGCTGACCCAGATCCGGCTGCAACGCGCGGTCGAAGGGTTATCGGTGGCTGCGATCTC
>JANOZQ010000420.1:0-3619 GCA_031429555.1 Sphingomonas sp.
GGCCTCAAGATCAAATATGATGAACAGGATCGCGACAAGGTAAAAACGCACGTCGAACTGGCTTCGCGAATCCTCGAACGCGGGAAAGCCGCATTCATATTCGCTGAGCTTTTCGGGCGTCGGGTTATAAGCCCCCGTAAATCGCTGCGCGATCATCGGCAGGAAGACGAACGCGCTCGATATGAACAGCGCAATCGCCAAAAACAGCAAGATAGGCAAATATCCGGCGGCAGAGGACGCCATAGCTACAACTCCTAGGGCAGACACTACGGCCCTGATACACCGCGCTTTAGGCCAGCCCCCTGCCCTTCGCAAGCGCAGCAAACACCAATTTGACTAGCGCAATGCGCCTGCGACCAGCTTGTGCAGGCGCGAGTGCAAACCATCGCTTGCGGCAAGGAATTCGTTGCGTTCCATTGACCGGTCACCGCCGCGGAAATCGGTGACGAAACCACCCGCTTCGCGCACGAGCAACATGCCCGCCGCAACATCCCATGGTTGCAAATGGCTTTCCCAGAAACCATCGTAACGCCCCGCTGCGACCCACGCCAAATCAAGTGCTGCCGAACCAAAGCGGCGAATGCCCGCCACTTCAGGCGCAACGGCCCCGAAAATCCGACTCCACTGCGCGAAGTCGCCGTGACCCAGAAACGGAATGCCGGTCGCGATCAATGATTCCGACAAGTCTGTCCGCGCCGACACGCGCAACCGCCGGTCGGTCAGCCACGCCCCCCGCCCCTTTTCGGCCCAGAATGCCTCGTCAGTCAGCGGTTGATAGGTCAGCGCAGACGTTATCTCGCGCTTGCCGTTCGGCATCGGCTCTTCGACGGCAATCGAGATCGCGAAATGCGGAATACCGTGCAGGAAGTTCGACGTGCCATCGAGCGGATCAACGATCCAGCGCGGCTTTGACGGGTCGCCGGGTATTTCGCCCGATTCCTCCATCAGCAACGCCCAATCGGGCCGCGCCTTGTTCAGCTCGTTATAGATTGCATCTTCGGCGCGCTTGTCGGCCATCGACACGAAATCCGCCGGGCCCTTACGGCTGACCTGCAATTGCTGGACCTCGTTGAAATCACGTCGCAGCCGCGGTGCCGCTTTACGTACGGCACGATCCATGATCGTCATCAGGCCGGAATGCGAAACCATATCAGCCTTCCGCGCGCTTCACATAGGTCTGCTCGTACACATCGACGACAATCCGCGTGCCAGCGCCGATATGCGGCGGCACCATGACGCGGACACCGTTTTCAAGGATTGCAGGCTTGTAGGACGATGACGCTGTCTGACCCTTCACAACGGCATCGGCTTCGACGATCAACGCTTCGATCGTATCGGGCAGTGCCACCGACAGCGCTTCGTCGTCATTCATTTCCATGACGACGTCCATCCCGTCCTGAAGGAACGCCGCGGCATCGCCGAGCAGATCGCGCGGCAGCGTCACTTGGTCGTAGGTTTCCTTGTTCATGAAAGTCAGCGTTTCACCGTCGGCAAACAGGAACTGGAAATCGCGCTGCTCGAGCCGCACTTTCTCGACTGTTTCGGCTGAGCGAAAGCGCACGTTGTTTTTCCGCCCGTCGCGCAGGTTTTTCAGCTCGACCTGCATATAGGCGCCGCCCTTGCCCGGCTGCGTGTGCTGGATTTTCACCGCGCGCCAGATGCCGCCTTCATATTCAAGGATATTGCCAGGACGGATTTCGACCGCGTTGATCTTCATATTTACCCACCGATTGAAAGAGCACGGCGCGGCCGATAGCGGGTGAAGCCTTACGGGGCAAGCACCGCCTCGAAAGCGTTCACCGCAGCAACCTCGTCGCCGCCCCACACAGCATTGCACACGGCGATGAAATCGGCCCCCGCCTCGACCAGCGGCCGCGCATTGTCCGCCGTGATCCCGCCGATCGCAACGCAGGGCGTGCCGAACAGCGTCTGCCACCAGGTCAGGATCGCCGGATCGGGGCGGTATTCACTCGGCTTGGTCGTCGTCGGATAGAAGGCCCCGAACGCAACATAATCCGCCCCCGCCTCGCCCGCCTCCATCGCGAGGTGGCGGCTGTCGTGACAGGTGACACCAATCTGCGCCTCGCGCCCAAGGACTTGCCGCGCCTCCCGCGGATCGCCGTCGGACTGCCCCAGATGCACCCCATCCGCGCCCAGCCGCTTGGCGAGGCCGATGCTGTCATTGACGATGAATGCGACCTCATTGTCGGCGCAGATGCGCTGGAGCGGTTCGGCAAGCGCGGCAATGGCATGATCGTCGATGCCCTTCAGCCGAAGCTGGAACGCCGCGACGGGGCCAGCCGTGACAGCACGCTGGAGGCGTTCGGTAAAGGTGGCGTCGATGGCAGGCGGCGAAATCAGATATAGCTGACACGCCGGGCGGCGCTCACGCGCGAAACGTTCGCCGAACGAGGCGTCGAGGGGAGGAAGGTCGTCGTCAGTCAATCTTCGAGCTCCGTTAAGACTTGTATGGTCACGGACAATGACCCAAATTCAAAATCATGGCAAAATAGTGATCTCCCTCGGCCACAAATACAGAATCGATCAATTGGCCTATGCCCTGTAAAATCTGCGGCGATCCCGCCACCATAGAAGCTCATATCGTCCCAAGAGCGCTCACTCGCTCAGTGGCCGCTGACGATCAACACGCACTAGTAGGTTACACCAATCAAGTAGGCATAACATTCGATGGTAAGGGCACGTTCGATCGCAATTTGCTTTGCCTAACACACGAACGAATGCTGGGATCGGCCGACGATTATGGGGTGAATTTCCTTCGTAACTTCGAGTCCGCCGGTAATTTTTCTCTTAATGATGAACGCATTTGGCTTACCCCTAATCCCACGCCGAGTTTACTGACGCGGTTTGTAGCTGCTTGTGTTTGGCGACGAGCGATTTCGCCAGTGCGCGCCAACGGGGCAGACTTGCATTTGGGGGTGAGAGCTCAAAGACTCACACAATTTCTTTTTGAAAGAACATCATTTGATCCACAGTTGATACTTTGTCGTCGAGTTCTCCTCTGCGAAGGTATGCCATTACCCCGCCAGATAATGACCGAACCTCATCGTTGTCGACAATGGAGCCCAGGTTCGTGGATTTTCAGTTTTGGAACCTGCATGATGATACTTAACTTGGATTACACGCGAAACAGAGCCAAGTTTGATTCCTTGGCGGCAAACGCCCGGAACCCAGCGCCAGCAGTTAATTTAGCTCCAGCGGAAGCAATCGACGTAGGCTGGGCCGACATTATCCTAAATATGGAGCGAGGGATGCAATTTCCCCGCGATGCCCCTCACTCCTCGCTCTTATAAATCCGTACCAGCTTTTCGAGCATCGCCAGCGCATCCGCGCGGGGCCGCTGGAATGTGTTCCGCCCGATGATCGAGCCGTTGCCGCCGCCGTCGCGAATGTCGCGGGCGTCCTGATAGACCGCGTCTGCACCCTTCGCCGCGCCGCCCGAGAACACCACGATCCGCCGCCCGTTGAAGCACGCTTGCACGACATGCGCGACGCGCTTGGCCTGTGTGCTGCCGTCGAAACCCTCATAGGCTTTTTTGGCGTCGGCCTGTTCGATATGGTCGCTGGGCAGCTTCACCTTGATGATGTGCGCGCCGAGCAG
>JANOZQ010000421.1:0-6011 GCA_031429555.1 Sphingomonas sp.
CTATTCAAAGTTGAAAGGCGCATCGATCAATTTCAACGCATCGTTCCACCTGCCCAATTTCGCGGGCGTCAATCCGGCCTTCAACGAAGACGTCAACGCGCATCCGTTCAACTATTATTCGAATATCCGCCCGAGCAACGATCAGCGCACGATCGAAGCGTCGGCAAAAATCGAGCATGATTTCGGCGGGCTGAAACTGACGGCGTGGACGCTTTATTCGGACATCAAGCAAAGCTTGATCGCAGATGGCACGTCGGCCGATTTCGCGCGCTACATCTCGCCTGCGCTTGGCGGCCCTTCGAACGCCACCAATCTTGCGGTATCGAACAAATGCTTTGCCACGACCGCCGCCCTGACCGGTTTCAAGGTCAACCAGCCTGGCTTCGTTGGCGCGACGCCGGTGCCGTTCATCTTTGCGCCCGCAACCGGCTCGACCTTTGGTCCCTATTCGCCGACGACATGCGACGGGACGCAGCTGCAAACGCGCAACCAGAAGGACATCAGTGCTGAAGTCCGCCTTGCATCGACCGGTAACGGACCGTTCGACTGGCAACTCGGCGCCTATTACCTGCACATTGACCGCGAAACGGGCGTCAGCCTCGGCGCGGACCTTGGCCTTGGCGCGCTGTCGACGCTTTACAATGCGCCGGGCTCGTCAAACCCGACGTCGTTGCTGTTCAACGATAAGTTCAGGACCAATGTCTATGCGGCATTCGGGTCTGCGGATTATGCGCTGTCCGACAGCTTCAAGATCGGTCTTGCGCTGCGTTATGACATCGAGGAGCGCAAAGTCTCCAACCTTGTCCCCAACGTCAACGATCCGATCACGGGCGCAAAAATCAACCCCGGCCTTCCCGCCACCGGTTCGATCCCTGACAAGGGCGCAACCTTCCGCCAGCTCGAACCCAAGATCAGCGCCAGCTGGCGACCCAATGCGGCAACCAACATCTACGCGAACTGGGGCGTTGGTTTCAAAGCGGGCGGGTTCAACAACCAGGGTTCGAAAGCAACGGTCGACAGCAGCTTCAACAATGGCGCACCGGGGACGATCAATACCGGCGTCGTCATCAATGACAATTATCGCAAGGAGCGCTCGAGCGCGTTTGAAGCCGGTATCAAGGGATCCATCCTTGATGGCCGCATCACTTATGACCTCGCGGGCTATTATACACAGGTCACCGACATGCAGTTCTTCGAATTCTTCGTCGGCAGTTTCGGTTTGCTACGCGTGGTTTCGAACATCGACAAGGTCGATCTGAAAGGGGCTGAATTCAATCTCAATGCTCGGCTGGTCGATGGCTGGACCGTGTTCGGCGCATTCAACGTGACCGACAGCAAGATCAAGAAAAACACATCGCGGCCTTATACAGTGGGCAACAAATCGCCCTATACGGCGGATTACACGATCAATCTGGGCACCCAGATTGTGGCACCACTGGCATCGACAATGAATGTTGTCATGCGCGCCGATTATCGCATCACGGGGCCGACCTGGTTCCACACGGTTCAGGACGAAACCCGCCCGACGATTTTCAGCGGCCTGCTTCCGATCAGTGCGCTCGCGCTCCCCGGATTTGTCGGCGATGCGAAATATGACGTCGCGCGGCGCAAGGCGTTTGGCGTGCTCAACCTGCGGTTCGGACTTGAGGGTGAAAACTGGAAATTGACGGCGTTCGCGAACAACTTCCTCGACCGGCGTTACCTGAACGAAGTGATTCCGGCGATCGAGTTTGGCGGATCATTTATTTCGCCGGGGCAGCGGCGCGTGATCGGTGTCGAGGCCGGCTATAAGTTCTGAAGCGTTCGGTCATTGCCGATGATGTTTATTCAACATCGGTAATACCGCACGGCAGCGGTTGGCGGAGACGGCGAGATTCGAACTCGCGGTGGCGGTTACCCGCCACGACGGTTTAGCAAACCGTTGGTTTCAGCCACTCACCCACGTCTCCGGACTTGGCGGCGAAGCGCAGGCCTATAGCGGGGGCTCCCCCACGGTTCAACTGGCATCCAAATTTATCAGGGCTGGCGAATTTATACGGTCTGGCGTGAAATCGACTCGTGTCACCGCGCGGTTCATTGCGCCGACAGCTAAGCGGCGCATAAGCATCGACGAATTGAGCGTTTCCGAAGGTGAACCGATATGCGCAACAGACTTTTCGCTGCAATGGCCGCTGTTTTTGCGATGTTGGCATCGCCTGTGACTGCCCAAATCCGTAACGTGGATCCCAATGAAGCCGCAGCACAAGCCGATGTTGCGCCGTTGCCGGGCGAGCGCGGTTATGAAACGCAGACGGCACCTGTAACGCCGATTGCGCGACCTTCCGATTCGACGCCGGCCGGTGCGCCGCCCGTGGCAACCGATACTGGCGGTGCACCGACCAGTCCCATCGCAACACAAGCCGCCCCGACCTATAAAAAGGATGACGTGATCGGTGCCGCCGAGGGCGTGTTCGGTAAAGGCGCGGCGGGTCTCGCCGGTATTGTCGAAAATATTCTGAAGGATCAGGGCGAACCCAATGCCTATATCGCGGGTCGTGAAGCCTCGGGCGCGTTTGTCGTGGGCCTGCGCTATGGCTCGGGCACGATGCAGCACACGGTGGAAGGGCAGCGCGCGGTTTACTGGACAGGGCCGTCGATCGGATTCGACGTGGGCGGGGATGCAACCAAGGTCTTTACCCTCGTCTATAATCTCTATGACAGCCAAGACCTCTACAAACGCTTCCCGCAAGTCGAGGGCCGCGCCTATTTCGTCGGCGGTTTCTCGGCCACCTATTTGCGCCGTGGCAGTGTGGTCTTGATCCCGATCCGGTTGGGCGTCGGCGTACGACTTGGCGCGAACATCGGGTATATGAAGTTCAGCGAGAAGAGTAAGTGGCTACCGTTCTAAACGAGACACCAGTTCAGGGTTTCACCCGCGTGGAAAGGGACGACTCCGTTTAGGTTTTCGGGCACCAGCAGCGGCGTGCGGTCGAGCGTAATCATGCCCTCGTTAAGTGGCAGGCCGTAGAAGCGCGGGCCATATTCGGAGGCGAAACCTTCGAGCCTGTTGAGCGCACCTTCGTCGTCGAACACGGTGGCATAGCTTTCCATTGCATAGGGTGCATTGAAGATGCCTGCGCAGCCGCAGGCGGTTTCCTTTGCAGCGGTAACGTGCGGCGCACTGTCGGTGCCGAGGAAGAATTTCGGTGAACCCGATGTTGCCGCTCTGCGCAGAGCCAGCCGGTGGGTCTCGCGCTTGATCACGGGCAAGCAATAGGCGTGCGGGCGGATGCCCCCGTCGAACATCGCATTGCGGTTGAGGATCAGATGCTGCGGCGTGATCGTGGCTGCGACGTTGGGACCGCTGGCAGCGACGAAATCGACGGCGTCGGCTGTCGTGATATGTTCGAAGACGACTTTAAGTGCCGGAAAATCGCGGACCAAGCCGGACAGGGTCCGTTCGATGAACACGGCCTCGCGGTCGAAGATGTCGATGTCGTGGTCGGTCACTTCACCGTGGACCAGCAGAGGCATCCCGATCCACTGCATCGCTTCAAGCGCCGGATAGAGATTGGCAACATCGGTGACGCCGTGCGCCGATCCCGTTGTTGCATGCGCGGGGTAGAGTTTGGCCGCCGTGAACACCCCTTCGCTGTGGCCGCGCGTCAATTCGGCGGGGTCGGCGGCGTCGGTCAGATAGGCTGTCATAAGGGGCGTCAGGCCCGGCGCGGCAGCGACGATGCGGTCGCGATAAGCAGCGGCTGCCTCAACTGTCGTCACCGGCGGCGACAGGTTGGGCATGACAATCGCGCGCGCAAACTGCCGCGCGGTGTGGGGCGCGACCGCTTTCAGCATGTCGCCGTCGCGCAAATGGACATGCCAGTCATCGGGGCGACGGATCGTGATGCTGTTCACTTGGTCTTTCATGCCGCAGCCCCTAACTGATGGGTATGCCCAAAACCACCCTCATCGACCGCGCTGTCATCCGCCTTTCGGGCGAGGACGTTCGCGGGTTTCTTCAGGGACTCGTTACGAATGACGTCGAAGGCGATTTGCCTGTGTGGGCAGGCCTGCTGACGCCGCAGGGCAAGGCGCTGTTCGACTTTATAGTTTGGCCAGATGGCGATGATTTGCTGATCGATTGCGAAGCGGCGCAGGCAGACGCGCTTGTTCGCCGCCTGTCGATCTATCGTTTGCGCCGTGCGATCAAGATCGAGCGAACCGACCTAGCAGTGCATTGGTCAGCCAGTGGGGATGCAGGTGTGCCTGATCCGCGCTTATCGTCACTCGGTCAGCGCTGGATCAGCCCGACTGATGAACCCGCCGAAGGCTGGCGCGCGCACCGCCTGTCGCTCGGCGTGATGGAGGGTGCGGCTGAACTGGGGCAGGACAAGACGCTCTGGCTCGAATGCAACGCCCGTGAATTTAACGGCGTGAGCTTCACCAAAGGTTGTTATGTCGGCCAGGAAAACACCGCGCGGATGCACCACCGGTCAAAGGTCAACCGGCATCTGGCGGTGATCTCCGCATCAGAAGACCCCGGCGATCAGGCACGCGCATGGTATCCCGATCTCGGGCTTGCGGTCGTTCATCAGAAAGTAAGTTAGGCGGGAACGGCACTCGCGGCGCGTCCGGCACGCATGGCGTCGGTGCGTTCGATGCGGTCGGCCATATCGGCCCAGGCGGCTTTGGCACGGAGACAGCGGTCACGGACATTATCGAGGACGGCGGCATCGGCTTCGGACTGAGCCTTGATCATTTGTCCGCGGTAGAATTCAAGAGTCGACATAGGGGGCGGGCTTTCTTGTCGATAGAAAGAGGGAGGTAGATGCCGGGCGAGCGAACCCGCCCGGCGGTATGTTTTAGGCAGCCTGGATGTTGACAGCCGAAGTCTTGCCGCGCTTGTCGGTTTCGAGTTCGTAGGTCACGCGCTGATCCTTATCGAGCGTGCGCAGACCAGCACGTTCCACGGCCGAAATGTGCACGAACGCATCGCCACCGCCGCCTTCGGGCGCAATGAAGCCATAGCCTTTATCGGCATTGAAAAATTTAACTGTTCCGGTGATCATAGTGGGTATCCTTAGCCCAATTTGGACGGGCATGACGCAAAACACGTCATCCCGGCGTCGTGAAGCAAGTGTGGGACAAAGGGGCACAAAGCGCACCCGTATCCGTCGCAGGCGACGTTCAGCGATTCCTATATAGGCGCTTGGGGCCGGAATAGCAAAAAGCCTCCGATGTTGCGCCTAAGGGCGGTCGCGCACGACGCCACGGTCAAGCATGTCGGCGTAAAATGGACTGGCACTCCAAGCGGGGTGACTGTTGTCCGAATAAACCGGTTTGCCTTCGTGCACGAGTAAACAGGACACGCCGCGGCACATCGTCACCGCGGGATCAATCCGGCTGGTGAAAAGCGCGGCGTGCCGGTCAAGGATCGCTGTCAAAAATGCAAAGGTCGCGCGGTGATCCTCCGGGGTCCGCGCAATCGGCCAATAGTCGCCAAACACGGCCTGCCTTCCGAGTGACGCAGGCACAGCTCGAATCGTTGATGGCACCGGTTCCCAGATATGAACGCGCAGCCCCTTGGCTCGGTAGGCTTGTATCGTTGCGACAAAGCGCTTTTCGAATGCGGCAACGGCGGCAACGTAACCCGCACTTTTTGTGTCGCCGCGCTTCAGCAAATCTTCGCCCAGCGCCTGCCGCCAGATCGAAATGATAAGGACATCGCGGATTGCGGGATTTGCTTTCACCTTGTCCTGCACCGATACATTGAAGGCTTTGCACCCGCCGTCGCCGGTATCCAACACTGGCAGACAGCCAGAGCGATAGCCGATCAGACCAGCCTCCTTCCGCCGCTTGAGCCATATGTCAGCGGCCCCGGACAGCGCGGCCGCGTGGGAA
The DNA here is from genome assembly GCA_031429555.1 of Sphingomonas sp. Lineage (GTDB taxonomy): Bacteria > Pseudomonadota > Alphaproteobacteria > Sphingomonadales > Sphingomonadaceae > Sphingomonas_O. Next base: position 5,881 of record JANOZQ010000421.1, read on the forward strand.
TCGCCGACGACAAGCCAGGTCGGCGGCTTTGTTCTGACCCCAATAGTGCGGAGATTTGCAGTGGTCGCAGCTTCGTTTTCAGATTCCCACGCCGCCTGATCGGGATCGACGTCGCGGTAGGCATCGGCCAG
>JANOZQ010000422.1:0-2431 GCA_031429555.1 Sphingomonas sp.
ACGACATCGACGGGTTTGGCGTCAGGAATTTCAAGAAATGACAGCACCGGCGTTTCGGGCAGATGCGGGCGCAGCAGGCGTGCCAGGGCTGGCCGTGCTGACGGCGACGTTACGACGGCGAAATTGCGCGCGAGGTTCATCAAAGGTGCTGCCGCCTCGCAAATAGCTTGCGTCACGCGGGCAGACAGCCCTGGTTCAAACGGATGCGCCGCTTCGGGCGCGATCCGCACGGCGTCGGCCAGCAGCCCCTCCAGATCGGACGCCAGCGTGATCGCAGGCAACGGCATCTGCACAGGCACAATCGTCTGCACGATCAGCGCACCGATCCGCGCCCGAACCGCTTCGAGCAACGCGCGCGGGTTGGCGGCATGCGCGGCACTTTCAATCATCGCTTCGGCGATCCGGCGGAAATCCTTGAGCGGCACGCCTTCCGCCAGCAGTCCGCGACAGAGGGACGCGACCGCAGCCGTAGAAAATGGCGTCGGCGACAGGCCTTTGACAAGTTCGGGTGCAGTTTCCTTCAGGCTGTCGAGCAGCTTTTGTGCCTCATCAATCCCGAAAAGGTCAGCCGCACCACCGACAATCATCCGGTTGAGATGCGTCGCAATAACCGTCGGCGCATCGACCACGGTATAACCAGCAACAATCGCCTCGGATCGCTGATCGGCCGTGATCCAAAGCGCATCGAGACCAAAAGTGGGATCCTTGACCGCGCGCCCCTCGACCACACCCTCGATATCACCTGAATCGAGCGCCAGCAGATCATCGGGGAATATATCATCCTCACCGACAACGATCCCCGACAATGTAATCCGGTAGCGATTGGGCGACAGGTTCAGCTCGTCGCGCACGCGCACCAGCGGAACAACAAACCCCAATTCGCGCGACAATTGCCGTCGGATGCCTGTGATCCGCGCCATCAGCGGCGCGCCCTTGCGTTCATCGACCAGACCAACCAGCGCGTAGCCGATATCGAGACTCAGTGCAGCGTTATCATGGACATCGCTCCATTCAATAGCGCTCGAAGGTGCGAGTTGCGGCAGCGCAACCTCTACCACGGGCGGCTTGCGGCTCAATCGCCATGCCAACATGCCTGCACCCGCCGCTGCCGGCAAAATAATGAAATGCGGCATTCCCGGCAGCAGTCCGAGAACCGCAAGGATGGCACCGACCGGACCCCAAGTTCCGGCTGTCCCGAACTGGCTCGTCACTTGCCGCGCCAGATCGAGCGTCGAGCTGACTCGCGTGACAATCGCTGCTGCGGCAATCGACAAAAGCAAAGCCGGAACCTGCGCCACCAGTGCATCGCCGATGGCAAGCAGAACATAGGTCTTCGCCGCTTCGGCCGCGCTCAGGTCATGCGACAATATGCCCAGTACCATCCCGCCGACGATGTTGATCACCAGGATCAGAACACCGGCAACCGCATCGCCCTTCACGAACTTCGACGCACCATCCATTGAGCCGTAAAAGTCGGCTTCGGTCGCCACTTCCTGTCGCCGAACCTTCGCTTCGTCGGCGGTCATCAGTCCTGCGTTGAGATCGGCATCGATCGCCATCTGCTTGCCCGGCAGTGCATCGAGCGTGAAACGCGCTGACACTTCGGAAACGCGCCCGGCGCCCTTGGTGATGACGACCAGATTGATGATCATCAGAATCAGAAAGACAAATATGCCGACTGCCCAGTCGCCGCCGATCAGGAATTTACCAAATGCCTCGATAACATGCCCCGCAGCGCCCGGGCCTTCATGGCCACTGACCAGCACCACCCGCGTCGACGCGACATTGAGCGCAAGTCGCAACAAGGTTGCGAACAGCAGGACAGTCGGAAACGACGAAAAATCGAGCGGTCTCGCCGCGTTGAGTGCAATCATCAACACCGCGAGGCTGAGCGCGATGTTCCCGATAAAACCAACGTCGAGCACGATGCTTGGCACCGGGACGACCATCAGTACGACAATCGCCAGCGTCGCAACCGGCAGGATCGCGCTGCCGCTTGCACTCAACCATATCCGCCACTGCGTCGCGGTCGGGATCATGCCGAAACGCCGAGCGAGGCGAGCATGAGATAGGCGAGACGCGCCTGGGTGGTCATCACCAGCCCCGTTCTCGCCGAACCTGGCGGTGCGTTTTCTTTCCGTTGCGCCCAGATTGACGGCGAACTTTCAATGGCAGGCGATGCCCCCTCGAACTTCGCTGCAAATCGCGACCGGACCTCGCTCAGCGAGCGAGCCGACCCGTCGCGGTTGTAGAATACGCCGCGATTGCTCCGCGCTGCTGCGGGGAAAACCGCTGCTGCCGATGCGTCGGGGCTCGCCTCGTAACTGCGCAGAAACTTCGTCGCGCCGCCCGCACCAAGGAAATGCGCGAGGTAAAGATCGACTGATTCAACATCGTGCCCCAGCCGTTTTTCAAGATAATCGCGATTGTC
>JANOZQ010000423.1:0-5668 GCA_031429555.1 Sphingomonas sp.
AAATTATCGTCACAATGGGAGCAAGGTTGCAACCAGATTCTGTTCGGGGGAGGACAATCGCGTGAAATATTCTATCAAGGCTTGCCTGCTGGGCTTCAGCGCGCTGGTGCCCGCCGCCACCTTTGCCCAGAGCGCAGCCCCTTCGGATGCTGGCATCGAAAGCACCGACATTGTTGTTACGGCCCGCAAACGCGAAGAACGTCTTCAGGATGTGCCGATTGCTGTCACTGCTTATGGCACCGAGGAAATCAAGGCGCAGCGCATCGAGAAACTGTCCGATGTCGCCAAGCTGACACCGGGTCTTGGTTTCGCCCCGCTGTTCGGCGCGCAGAACCAGTTGCCGATTATCCGTGGGGCGGCGCAGACTTTTGGCGCGCTCAACGTCGGTGTGTTTCTCGACGGCATTTATCTGTCGGGCAAGGCGTCGGCCGATCTTGAACTCAACGATCTCCAGCGCATCGAAATCGTCAAGGGGCCGCAGTCGGCGCTGTATGGGCGCAACACGTTTGCAGGTGCGATCAATTATGTGACGCAGCGCCCGACGCAGGAGATGACCGGCAGCGTCGAGCTGACCGGCGGCGAGCGCAATCTGCTCAAGGGCGTTGCCAGTGTGTCGGGCCCGCTGTCGGACACGCTGCGTGTTAGAGTCGGTGGTTTTTACCGCAACTTCGATGGCTGGTACACAAGCTCGGTCGACGGCGGCAAAGTTGATTTCGCCAAGACCTATGGCGGCATTGCGACCATCGAGTGGCAACCGGTCGAAGAATTCATTTTGACTTTGCGCGGCGCCTATTCAAACGAAAATCTGGGGCAGCCCGCTGCCAATGTCATCCGCACCAATTCTGCACCGGCGCGTCCTGCCGGGTCGCCCGTCGGGACTGTGCGCAACCTGCTGTATATCGGTCAGGTGCCGAACATCCCGCGGAACGGCGTGACGGTGAACACACTGCCGGTCTCGCTTGCTGCCACTGCTGCATCAGGCAATCTCCCCGCCGATGCCGCAATCAGTTTCTATGGCCAGAAGCAGGAAACACGCCGCGTAAGCGGGTCAATGGAGTATGACTTCGGCAGCGCGACGCTCACATCGATCACCGCCTTTTTCGAACGCGAAGCCGATTTCACGCTTGATGGGGATAACACCGTCTGCGACATCACCGGTGGCTGCCCCACTTTTGGCGCGCCGTTCGTCCCCAACTTCGCGCTCGGCAAAAGCGATTTCGGCCTTTCGTCGGCAAAAGAAAATTTCACCGATTTCAGCCAGGAACTGCGCGTATCGTCGAACGGTTCGGGGCCGGTTAAATGGCTGATGGGTGTGTTCTACTATAACAACAAGTCGACGAGCCTCGGCCGCAGCCTGTCACCGATCACGGTCGCCGCGCGCGACGCCTTCGGCTTTCCGCAGATCACGACCACGACCGAGAGCTTCGCCTGGTATGGATCCTACGGCTACACCTTCGGCCAAGTATCGCTGACCGGCGAAATGCGCTACGAATATGAAAAGCAGGCCTTCCGTCAGCGACCGACAAATCCCGCCGTCGTGCCGAGTGTTACCAACCCGGCCGTTGCGCCTGCCGTTGCCTCGTCCGCGGTCTTCGATCTCAAACAGGACTTCCGCTTCGTCACACCGCGTGTGATCCTCGACTGGAAGTTCGATGATAACGCCATGTTGTACGCCAGCCTTGCGCGCGGTGAGAAAACCGGCGGGTTCAATACCAATCTCAACATCGCCTTTGCCCAGCGGACGTATCAGCCCGAATCAACGTGGAATTACGAAGCAGGCCTGAAAACGACATGGCTTGACGGGCGGCTGCTGTTCAACCTTTCCGGCTATATCACTGACTGGAGCAACCAGCAGGTCGCTTGCCAGAACCCCGTCACGTTCGGCGGGTCATCGACGCAGCGAACCTATGTCTGCAACGTCGGCAAGGCAAAGATTGCGGGCCTCGAGGCCAATACTGTCATGAAGCTCAGCGACTGGTTCACGCTGTCGGGCAACTATGCCTACACCAGCGCGAAGTACCGGGCGTTTGTCGATGATTCATTGGCAGCCGCGCTCCTGCTCGCCGGACGTCCCGCGTATAATTTTGTCGGCCGTTCATTGCCCTACGTTCCCGAACACAAGTTTGTGATCAGCCCCGCCTTCAGCTTCCCGCTGGGCGGCGACTGGCGCTTCAACGCGCGCGGCGATGTTTCATATCAATCAAAGAGCTTCGTTCGCGCCGACAATCTCCAGTCCTTTGGCGCACGGACTGTCGTCGATCTGCGCGCCACGGTGCGGAGCAACAACTGGAGTTTTCAGGTGTTCGCCAACAATGTCTTCGATGACGACACGTCAACAGCGGGCGTCCGCTTCTTTGACTCGGTCAAATTCGCAGTGGCGTCGCCCTATATCCAGGGGGCCGACCGCCGCCAGATCGGGGCGACGATCGGCTATAAGTTCTAGGGCTTGGGTGCCGCCCGCTGCGCGTCGATCATGGCTTTGAAAACGGTCCATGTCGTCGCGTTCGGGCGCGTATCATCGCCCGGCGGGGGCGCGTTGTAGATCGTGTAGTTCGCCGCAATCTCGTTTTTGATCACCGGCGGCAGTTCGTCATATGATTTCAGTTTTGCGCCCATTGCATTGAACACCATCTGCCCCTGCCGCCCGCGCATTTTCATCCACGGCATCCAGTCCGATATGCGCACCCACGAAATCGCGGGGTAGGCCGTCGGGTTTTTCGTATCGAGCATTTCGGCTGCATCGAACGCGAAGTCGAAAATCTCCATCGCGTGATATTTGCCGCCAACATAATCCTGATACCCCCCCGCCAGCGGGCTTTCGTAAAACAGGGGCACAGCAATCGGCATGAACATCCAGCGTCCCTGCCGCTTGAACTCGGCCATCGGCGCAGGCTTGCCATCCGCCCCAACCGGATAGCTTGGCCGTGAGTTCACCGGATCATTGTTGATCTGCATCACCTCCACGGTTTCGCCCGACCACGGGTTCGTCCATTTGCGGACGATCTCCCCGGTCTTGGGATCGGTGTAGAACATCACCTCGCGGCTGACGAGGCGATAGCCCTTACCACGCACCGGATCGGTTACGGCCACGCACTGACGCACATTCATCCCTTCACCATTGAACAAGTGCCGGTCCGGCTCACCGGCAACGCGCGAATAGACCTTGCCCGACCAGTAATAGACCGCAGGAACGCTGTCGCCCGCGCCGCATTGCACCCGCTTCGAGATTTCGAAGGCATCGGCGGGAACGGCGGGGTCAAGCGTGCGGGCTTGCGCTATGCCGGCCGTAAAAGCCGAAGCCAGCAAAAGCAGTTTGAAAGGTGTCATGATCGTCTCCTTTTAATCAACGGTGCAGCTCGCCTGCATCCAGCGCAAATTGATGCCGATCCGTTTGGCCTCGGGATCGGCCCAGCTATAGCTTTCGGCGCGGTCTGGCGTTTCAGGTTTGTGGACATACAGAACGAGACTCGGCTTGTTCGGGCCACTGGGCCAGACGACGTTACGCATCCTGAGCACGACTGACGGTGCGCCGGTGTTGCCGCCGCCAAACTGCACCCGGCCGCCCTGATCGTGCAGCTTGAGCGAACCGATGAAATACCAGTCGTCAGTGCCGTCAGGCTTTTTGGTAATTTTGGGAACGGAGCCCCAGCAAGTCACGGGACGGGCGCGGCGAAGTTCAAGTTTCACACCGTCGACAGTCAGGCTGATCGTCTCTTGCAATGGCAATGTACCGATCTGCCCCGCAACATCGGCAAAAGGCAGCGGTCTGAACACCTCGGTGCCAAAAGCGTCAACGAACGCAAAGCTGTACGGAACTTTATCGATACCCTGCCGTGTCGGTACGACGAGCAAATTTATGCGCAGCGGCACAGGGCGCTTCATTTCGGTCGCAAAATAAACTTGTTCTTCGTTGGAATAAACCGCGGCGGCCTGAGACTTCGTTGCTTGAGCGCCAATCGGCTCTGCAATGGTCAACGCAAGCAGCAGAGCGATCAGGAATGTCGCGTCGTATCTCATTGAGCAAAAACTAAACGATCATCGCGCAAAAGCGAATATGTCCGGACAAATTTTAAAAGTGTCGGTAACGCCCTGTTCGCACCGGCTAAATTCTGACAGTATCCATCCATGCTCCTTGCTCTCGACAATTTCGTGACGACCATCGGTGACCATTTCGGCACCCGCCTGATTACCGGCGCAGCACCGCTTGCGCATTATGCCCAAAGTGAGGGGCACCACAGCTATGGCCCGCCGTCGGTCGTTGTCCAGCCGCGCAGCATCGATGACGTCCAGCGCGCCGTAACAGCTGCCATCGCCAGCGGTTTGCCCGTCATCGGCTATGGCGCGGGAACGTCGCTCGAAGGCAATGCAGCAGCCATCAACGGTGGCCTGTGCATCGACTTTTCAAAAATGAACCGCATCGTCCACATCAACGCCGAAGACTTGTTGTGCGTTGTCGAACCGGGGGTCACCCGCGAAGCGCTGAACGCCGAGCTGCGCGCGACGGGCCTGTTTTTTCCGGTCGATCCCGGTGCCAATGCCTCGCTCGGCGGGATGATCTCGACCCGCGCCTCGGGCACCACCACTGTCCGATATGGCAGCATGCGTGACAATGTCTTGGCGCTGAAAGTCATCACGGCGGACGGCACCCTGATCCGCACCGGCAGCCGCGCGCGCAAATCGGCTGCGGGTTATGACCTGACTCACCTTTTTACCGGGGCGGAAGGAACACTGGGCCTGATCGTCGAAGCGACGTTGCGCTTGCACGGGCAGCCCGAGAAAATCCTTGCCGCGACATGGGATTTCGACACCGTGCAAGGGGCGGTCGAAACTGTAATCGCGACCATCCAGTCCGCCGTGCCGATGGCGCGGATGGAACTGCTCGACGCTACTGCGATCCGCGCGTGCAATGCGTTCAGCGGTCTGGGCCTTCCCGAAAAGCCGATGCTCTTTCTGGAGTTCCACGGCTCTGACGCGGCCGTTGGCGACCAGCTCGAACGGGTGCGCAGCATCGGCAACAACTATGGCGGCGGCACAATCAATTTCGCGACCGACACCGAAGATCGCAACCGCCTTTGGAAGGCGCGGCATCAGGCGCTTCCGTCGGCCCGCGCCATGATCCTCGGAGCCGTTGTCTGGACGACCGACATCTGCGTGCCGGTCTCACGGCTCACCGACGCGATTACGCTCGTGCAAAACGCTGTCGCCGAAGCGGGCCTGACCGCGCCGATCCTGGGCCATGTTGGGGACGGGAACTTCCACACGCTGTTCGTGTTGCCGCCCGACGACCGCGACGCATGGGCCAGGGCCAAGGCAATCAACGAAACCATGGTTGACTTCGCGCTGTCGGTTGGCGGCACGTGCACCGGCGAACACGGCATTGGCACCGGCAAGCGCGATGCACTGATCCGTGAACATGGCGCGGAAAGCGTTGCCGTCATGCGCCGCATCAAGGCCGCTTTGGACCCGCGGGGGTTGTTCAACCCTGGAAAGATATACCTCGACTGAACGAGCGTAATTATCGCTGGCAGGGGCGGCAGGATTCGAACCTACGAATGGCGGCATCAAAAGCCGCTGCCTTACCACTTGGCGACGCCCCAGTGCGTCCTTCGCGAGAGCCGCGCCTTTACGGGGGCTTTCAGCGGTTTGCAAACGGTTCAGTCGATCCGCT
>JANOZQ010000424.1:0-8082 GCA_031429555.1 Sphingomonas sp.
CTCGCGATGGGCATGATGATGCTTTCGCCAGTCACGATTTCGCTGCCGTTCAAGATATTGCTGTTCGTCCTTGTCGATGGCTGGGTAAAACTCACGCACGGGCTGGTGCTGTCTTATGTCTAGCGACCTCGTCGGACTCACCACACAGGCGCTGTGGCTGGTGCTTTTGCTGTCCGCACCACCGATCATCGCCGCATCGGTCGTTGGACTTCTGGTCGCGATTATTCAGGCCGCGACTCAGCTTCAGGAACAGACGCTGCAATACACCCTCAAATTCTTTGCCATCGTCGTCAGCATTTTTGTGACAGCGAGCCTGATGGCGGGCAGCCTTTATGCCTATGCCGACGCGATATTCTCTGGGTTTCCGGGAATGGTGCGGTGACCGGCGATGTCGGCACGCCGCTGTTTGCCACAATCCCCTGGCTTGACCAGTTGCTGACTGTTGGCACCGCGTCTGCCCGTTTCGCTTTTGCCTTTATCTTTGTACCGGTGTTCTCGACCGAAGTGATGCCGCCGACCGTTCGCAACAGCATTATCGTGACGTTCGGCCTCGTTGCGCTGTCGCTCCAACCCAATTTTGCCCCTGCCAACCTTTCCGCAATGGGCTGGGCGACAATGCTGCTTAAAGAAGCGGCGGCGGGTGGCATCATCGGCCTGTTCTTCGGCACGATGCTGTGGGCGATGGCTGCGGCGGGCGAGATTATCGACACCAAAGTCGGCGCGACTGTCGGCCAGCTGATCGATCCCCTGAGCGGTGTGACGACATCGCTGACAGGCATCCTGCTCGGCCGCTTCGCACAGGTCGTTTTCGTCAGCGCAGGCGGGCTCACCCTGCTCGTCGGTACGGTCATGGGTAGTTATGTCATTTGGCCGCTCGGTCCCGGCGGCATCAACCTAAACTTGCAAGCCGTCCAATATTTCGAGGGTGAATTCGGGCGGCTGTTTACGCTCGCATTCCTGTTTGCCGCGCCGGTCTTGACGGTCCTCTATGTGATCGATGCGTCGATGGGATTTCTCAATCGCTTCGCGCAACAGTTCAATGTTTTCTCGCTCGCGCTGCCGATCAAATCGGTTGCGGCGGCGATCATCCTGATCCTTTGCCTGCCGCTGCTTGCCGATGCCGTAATCGGCGATTTGCGCAGTCGCGAGGGGATTTCGGGCGGCATCCTTGACCGCGTGGGGAGCGTTGTGAAGTGAACGCAAACGAAGACCCCCGCCTGTTCGGTGGTATTGCTGCGGCGGCGGGCCCTGCCATACCCCGCGTCGTGCCCGTAAAAACCGGCGCGCTTCCCGGCGAAGGGATCACCGACAGCGCCGAACTTGCCCGGCTCGTCGGGATGCTCCGCGCTTCCGAAGCCGCCAGCGCCACGCAACGACGCGACATCGTCATCGGTGAATTCACAGTCTCAGGCCCGCGCGTGCCCGAACATCATATTTCCGTTTTGCAACATCTGACGCGCAACGAAGCCGCGGTCCTTCGCTTCCTCGGCTGGGGCCGAGCCAATGCCGACATCGCAACTTTGCTGGACATGACCGAAAATACCGTGCGCACACATATGAACAACGCAATCCGCAAGCTGGAACTGGACGGGGTGCGCGAGTTGAATAGCCTGGCCGGGCTGCTGTTCCTGCCGATCGACTAACCCCGCACGTCTGCGGCGGCCATCAGGCTGTCGTAAAGTGATCTGTCGGTGGCAGCGTCCATAAACTGGATTTCACCAGGCTCATCCCGAGTCGTGCTTCGGCAAGAAAGTTACCGTTCTCGTTATCCCAACGCTTCCCGCCATAGCCCGAGTTTTTCCTGTGTCGAGCGGTCTGAATAGCTGAACAGGACAAGGTCGCTGTCGGCGGCGATGGAGCGCTCTGCCCAGCTCGGAATGACGACGATCTCGCCGGGCATAAGCGGAAACGCCTTGCCTTCGATGACCAACGTGCCGGTGCCTTCAACCACAACATGGATCATCCCGTCACTTGATCGCTGTGACACAGTTTCGAAAGCGGCGGGGACAAGGCGGGCAAAGGCAGACATTGTTGCCATCACCGGCCCACCATCGACGGGGTTTGTAAATTCCATCAGATAGGCGTCATGCGGGTGCGGGGCTTCGCTGCGGCGGAGTACTTCCAGTGTCTCGCGCCATTCTGCGAAGGGGTAGATAAAAAGCGGGTTGCCTTGGCCTGCGACGCGGCCCGAATGAACCGGGCGCATGTTGCGGCCCCATCGCATGCCAGCATCCCCGGTGGCGCGGGTCGTTGGCCATGCGCCCCGATCCTCGCGATGTTCGGCGAAGCTGGCGTCGAGCATTTGCACCAGCGGAATGTCGAGGCCGTCGAGCCAGATCATCGGCGCGTTGGTCTCGTTGCCATGGTCGTGCCACAGCCATGCGGGCGTCAGGATCAGGTCAAACTGGTGCATGTAAGCTCGCTCCCCGTCGAGCGCCGTGAATGCGCCACTGCCCGACATGATGAAGCGCAGAGCGTTCTGGGTGTGGCGGTGCGCAGGCGCGACTTCGCCGGGCATGATGAGCTGAAGCCCCGCATAAAGTGTGCCTGTAATCCGCGATTGGCCGGTGAGCGCGGGATTTTCGAGGATCAGAACGCGCCGTTCGGCCTCCGCAGCAGTGATGAGGTCACCTGCCTCCATCAACAACGGCTTGATCCGGTCGAACGACCATGAGGCGGCAACAGCGGGCGTCCGCGGGGTTGGCGTCACTAGCGCCGACAATACTTTCCACAAGGGTGCCAGTGCTTCGGGCGCGAGCCGGTCGTAGAAGTCATTGCGCGCAGTTTCGAGGTTGCTGGGGCGGGATAGCGTTGCCATACGAAACTCCTCTTTGCGCTTGCACCTCATTACGCGATTGTCCACGGCTTATCTACTATTTCATCAGAGGACTGATCAATGCCGCATGTTTTCTCCCTGCCAGAACGTCCCCACGCCGCGATCGAGGGCACAAGCGACACCTTTCCTGTCCGACGGATTATCTGCATCGGCCGAAATTATGAGGCGCATGCGCGCGAGATGGGCGTGAGCATCGACCGCGAAGCGCCGTTTTTCTTCACAAAATGGGCTGACGATCTGGTGCCGAACGGCGCGATAATTCCCTATCCACCCGAGACCGCGAATTATCATTTCGAAGGTGAATTGGTGATCGCCATCGGCAAGGAAGGCGCGAACCTGAGCGAGGCAGAGGCCCTCGGCGTCGTCTTTGGCTATGCGACCGGGCTCGACATGACACGTCGCGACTTGCAGCTCGATGCGCGCGAAAAGGGACGGCCGTGGGATGCGGGCAAGAATTTCAGCTTCTCCGCGCCGATGGCGGCGATCCGTCCGGTGGCGCAGGGACATATGACGTCGGGGCCGCTCAAGCTGACAGTGAACGGCGAGGTCAAGCAGGATGGGGACATCAGCGACCTGATCTGGAATTGTGCCGAGCAGATCGCCTTCATCAGCCGGTTCGAGCAGCTACTGCCCGGCGACCTGATCTACACGGGCACGCCTGCGGGCGTTGCGCCGGTCAAGCCGGGCGATGTCGTCGAGGTAACGATCGCGGGGCTGGAGCCGCTCACCGTGACGATCGGCGAAAAGGAAGCGCATTTCGCATGATCCTCCACGACTTTCCCCTGTCCTCGGCGAGTTTTCGCGTCCGCATCGTCCTAAATCTGAAAGGGCTGCCTTACGAGAAGCGCAACTATGTGCTGCGGGCGGGAGAGCAGCGCGCGCCTGATTATCTGGCGAAGAACCCTGCCGGTTTCGTCCCCGCGCTGGAAGTTGACGGGGTCGTGCTCGGCCAGAGTCTGGCGATCATAGACTATCTCGACATGCTCGCGCCCGAACCGCGCATGATCCCTGTCGAGCCGCTGGCAAGGGCGCGGGCGATGGAAATGGCGCTGACAATCGCGGCGGACATCCACCCGATCAACAACCTCCGCATCCTGAATTATTTGAAGAGTGCGCTGGGGCAGGAACAGGACGCGGTTGACAGCTGGTATCGCCACTGGATCGCGGCAGGGTTTGAAACGCTTGAAAAACTGCTTCCTGACAGCGAGTTTGCGGGCGGCGACGCACCAAATATCGTCGATGCTTGCCTCGTCCCGCAGATATACAACGCACGGCGGTTCAAGACCGATTTGACGCCGTTTCCGAAGGTTGTGGCGATGGCAGATCGGGCGGATGCGCTGGCAGCGTTTGTGGAAGCCGCGCCGCCTGTGGTTTGAACAAAACAGCACATCTAAAAGCAACGCGATGCCGGGCTTGTTTGTCCTAGCACTTCGTTGTTTCCGCTATATTTCCCTGTTGGTTAAACCATAGCAAATGCCCGAACAGGGAATGTCCCGAAAGCCACTAATTTTGGCGGAACGGCGTAAAAGCGTGCGCCATGTCGTGGCACCCCGTCGAGCTGCGTCATATGCTCGCAAATCGGTATGTCGTTACCGAGTAAAATCGTATGGACGGGTCTGTCGCGTCCCCGGGTATCGTCGATATTGTGGCTGTCGATACCGACCAGCGCTGCGCCGCATTTAACAAGATGTTCGGCGGCGGCTGCGGTCAAGAAAGGGTGATTTTCGAAATAGTGATCGGTGCGCCAATGCCGGTCCCAACCCGTCCGAACCAACACGGCTTTGCCGGCCACGTCGAGTCCATCAAATGCGTCCACTCCAATAGCCATTTCATTGCTTTCGACGACGACAGCATCCAGATGTGCAAGACTATCAAGCGGCAGATCAGCGAGGTCCTTGCCAGTGGCGTAGCGATGGAACGGGCTGTCGAGATAAGTGCCTGTATTGCCGACCATATTGATGGTCTGTATCGAAAACTCCGCCCCGTTATCGTAGTGCGCCCGTGAATCAGGACGGGATAGGAAATCGCAAATGACGGGAGCGGGCAACCCTTTGTAGGTCATCATGCCTTCCTCAATCCGGTGCGACAGATCAATGAATTTCACGGTGAACTCCTCATAAAATTACAAGCCGGGTCGGCGCACAGCAACAATAGTAAAAATGTCACAATCGGAAACATTCTGATGCCGATTGCTGATCGATTGCAAAATATTGTTTACACACTGCCGCGAGGCATTCAGGTTGCGAGTGTCAAACAAAATGGACAGCCCACAAGCTGTACCATGATTAAAGGGTCGAACAACATGCGAACAGCTTCCAACACCGCCATGCGCGGTGGATTGCTTGCAACGGCAGCAATTCTCACATCGATGATGATGCCAGCCGTCGGTTATGCGCAGGCAACTGCTGCTGCGGACGATGCCGCTGACGCCAAGGAAATCGTTGTTATCGGCACGCGCCGGACCGATCGCTCGGTCACTGACTCGGCATCGCCCATCGACGTCATCGGCGCGACCGAACTGGCGGCTTCGCCAGCCGTGAACATGCTCGACACGATCAAGAACCTTGTACCGTCATTCTTCGTGCCGCAGAATACGATTTCGGACGCGTCGACATTTGTGCGCGCGCCTTCGCTTCGTGGTCTGGGTGCTGACCAAATCCTCGTGATGATCAACGGCAAGCGGTATAACCGTTCGGCGCTGGTCAATGTTTATACCGGTGCCGACACCGCGCTGTCGTTCGGTAGCCAAGGTGCTGACATCGGCAACATTCCGGGGATCGCGATCGGTAACCTTCAGGTGCTGCGCGATGGCGCGACCGCGCAATACGGTGCCGACGCGCTCGCAGGCGTGCTTAACTATTCTATCCGCAAAGATGCGGGCTTTGAGGCGCAGGCGCTTTACGGCAAGACCTATCGCGGCGACGGCGCGAGCAAGATTGTGTCGGGCTATGCCGGTTTTAAAATTGGCGACCGCGGCTTCATAAGCCTCGCGGGCGAATATTACGATCAGGACGGCACGAGCCGTGGTGTGACGCGGGCGAGCGCGCTGGCGCTCGCGGCAAGCAACCCGGCTGTCGCGAACCAAATCCCCAATGCGGGGCAAGGACTCCCTGCACAGATCTGGGGCACGTCGCCGGGCAATGGCTACAAGCTGTTCCTGAACGCTGCGATCGATGTCGGCGCGGAAAGCCAGCTGTATTTCACCGGCAACCTCGCGCACAGCGACACCAACCAGAGCTTCAACTATCGCCTGCCGGTCACGCAAGGCGGGCTTGTCATCAACGACGGGTCGGGAACGACTTCGGTTGTGTCGCGCGGCCGCAACGGTTCGTTTGCGCCGATTTTCCTGACGCCGTGCCCCGCCGCTAACCCGACGTGCGTCGCCGTAAATGGTGTGCCCGGCTTCGTTAATACGCCATCGGCAGCCTTCCCGCTCAGCAACGGCACGACGTTCAGCTTCACGTCGGTCTATCCGGGCGGCTTTACGCCACGTTTCATCGGCAAGGTCGATCAGGCCTATGGGACGGCCGGTATCAAGGGCAAGGTCGATAGCGGCTTCACGTATGACCTGTCGGCAACCTTCGCGCGCAACTCGCTCGGCCTGTCGATGACGAACTCGCTGTCGCCGTCCTACGGTCCGGCGAGCCAGACCAGCTTCGAGTTCGGCAAGCTGATCCAGAGTGAGCAGACGCTGAACGCCGACTTCACCTATCCGATCGAAGTCGGGTTCGACAGCCCGATCACCCTGTCGGCGGGTGCCGAATATCGCCGTGAAACTTATAAAACCACCGGCGGCGACGTTCAGTCCTATGGACTCGGGCCCTTCGCGACCCAGACGATCTATAACCAAACCGCACCCGGGGTTTATGCACCGGCTGGCATAACTGCGTCGCAGTCACCAGGGGCAAGCGGCTATGGCGGAACGAATCCGGCCTTTGCGGTCAATGCAACGCAGACGAATTATGCAGTATATGTCGGGGCCGAAACCGACGTCACCAAGGCGTTTACGGTCGGTTTTGCGGGGCGCTACGAGAACTACAATACCTTTGGCGGCATTGTGGTCGGCAAAGCAAATGCGCTGTTGCGCGTGAGCGACGCGGTCTCGCTGCGTGCGACGGTCGGCACTGGTTTTCACGCGCCGTCGCCAGGCCAGAACAACACGCAGATCGTCACGACCAACTTCCTCGGCGGGGATCAGGTGCAGACCGGCACTTATCCAACCGCAAGTGCCATCGCGCGGTATTACGGCAGCAGCACGCTCAGCCCGGAACGCTCGACCAACTTCGGCGCGGGCATAGTGCTGAAACCAACGAGCGCGTTATCGCTGACGGTCGACGGCTACATCATCCAGATCAAGAACCGCATCGGCATTTCGCAGAACTTCACAGTCACTGCAGCGGACATTGCGGCGCAGCCAGCGCTTGCAGCGGTGGGTCGCGGCGGCGTGGTGAACTATTTCACCAACGGATTCGACGTGTCGTCAAAGGGCATTGAAGCGGTCGCCAACTATCGCACCGAGATGATGGGCGGGCCGATCAACTTTACCCTCGCCTACAGCTACAACAACCTGAAAGCGAAGAATATCAAGCGGACCACCGCAGGCCAGCCGCTGGTCAACGGGCAGCAGGAGTATAATATCGCCAACCTTGCCCCGCAGAACCGCATCACGGCGTCGGCAGGGTGGCAGCTCGGCGATTTCTCACTGAACGCCCGGGCCAACTATTATGGCAAATGGTCGAATGCGCTCGAATACAACCTTGTTCCGCCGGTCGGGAATGCCGCGCCGCCGTCGCAGATCTTCAGCGCCAAGACGCTGTTCGATCTCGATGCCAGCTACACCTTCGCCCAGCATTTCACACTGACGGTGGGCGCGAATAACCTGTTCAACGTCTTTCCTGACAAGATCAAGGCGTCGGTCGTGAACCCGGTCTTCGTCGCGACGGGTGGCCTGAACGACGGGCAGGTCTACCCGCGTTCGGGTGGTCCTTTCGGCATGAACGGCGGGTTCTACTACGCACGTCTCCGCGTAAAATATTGATCAGTTGAACATTTCAAAATCGGGGCGGGAAAGTTTCGGCTTTCCCGCCCTTTTTTTGTTGGGCAAAGCGGCAACCGATGAACCTGACGCACCGCCTTGCGCAGATCGATGATCTGCCCGTGCTCAACGCTTTGATGACGCGGTCAATCGAAAATTTGCAATCGGGCTTCCTGTCGCCCGAACAAGTGAGGGCGAGCCATCAGGTTAT
>JANOZQ010000425.1:0-3658 GCA_031429555.1 Sphingomonas sp.
CCGACGCGGGGGAAATCCTGATCGGCGGCCAGCCGGTCAGAGGTCCGGGCGGGGCAAGCAGCCTCGTCTTCCAAAGCTACTCGCTGTTCCCATGGCTGACGGTGGCGGGCAATGTCGCGCTCGCGGTCGATGCGACACACAGGACGATTAGCAAGGTCGACCGTGCTGCACTGGTCCGCGAGAAAATCGATCTTGTCGGCCTAAGTCATGCCATCGACCGCAAACCTGCCGAGCTGTCGGGTGGGATGCGCCAGCGGGTGGCCGTCGCCCGCGCGCTGTCGATGCAACCGCAAATCCTGCTGCTCGACGAACCATTGTCGGCACTCGACGCACTGACCCGTGCGAAGTTGCAGGCCGAGATCGACCGCATCCGCGAACAGGAAAAGCGCACGATCCTCCTCATCACCAACGATGTCGACGAAGCACTTTTGCTTGCCGACCGGGTCGCCGTGCTCGAACCCGCGACCGGTACCATCGGCCAGATTTTCGATGTGACGATCGCCCGACCACGCGAAAAGACCGCGCTCAATCATGACGCCGCCTACAAAGCGCTGCGCAACCGCATCGCGTCCTATCTCGATGGCCTGAACGATGCACGCGGCGCGATCAGCGACGACGAAGCAACGCTGCCGAAGGTGACGCCGATCAACGCAATGGCTCCGCCCAAAGCCTATCTCGATGCGACAAAATCGGGTGTCGAGCGCCGCTATCTCGAGTTCTTCAAAGTCTCGAAAGTCTATCCGACCGCCAAGGGTCCGCTCACCGTCGTCGAGGATTTCAACCTGCTGATGAACAAAGGCGATTTCGTCTCGCTCATCGGCCATTCGGGCTGTGGCAAGTCGACCGCGCTGACGATGGCGGCGGGGCTCAACAGCATCAGCGGCGGCGGCATTGTCCTCGACGGCCATGAAATCACAGAAGCGGGGCCCGACAAGGGCGTCGTCTTCCAGTCACCCAGCCTGATGCCCTGGCTGACTGCGCGCCAGAATGTGATGGCAGGCGTGTCGCGCGTTTATCCGCACGCGACCCGCGCCGAACGCCGCGAGATCGTCGATTATTATCTGCAGCGCGTCGGCCTGGGTGACAGTCTCGACAAGCTCGCCGCCGAAATGTCGAACGGCATGAAGCAGCGCGTCGGCATTGCCCGCGCCTTTGCGCTCAGCCCGAAATTGCTGCTGCTCGACGAACCTTTCGGGATGCTCGACAGCCTCACCCGCTGGGACTTGCAGGATGTGCTGATGGAAGTGTGGGAACGCACCCATGTCACTGCGATCTGTGTGACGCACGACGTCGATGAAGCGATCCTGCTCGCCGACCGGGTGGTGATGATGACCAACGGGCCCAACGCGACCATCGGCAAGATCCTCGAGATCGACCTGCCGCGTCCGCGCGACCGCAAGGCGTTGCTCGAGCATCCGAAATTCTATGGTTACCGCGAGGACGTTCTGCAATTCCTCGCCGATTACGAGCACGGATCGCATGCCGAAGCAGCATGACGACCACATCAGGGATGCCTTTGAAACGCACTTTCAAGGGGGAAGACATGGATAAATACTTCATCACGCTTGCGTTGCTCTGCAGTGCGACGCCGGCACTGGCCGACGCAATAAAAATCAAGCCTATAATCGACGCGCGGCTGCGGTATGAGTCGGTCGATCAAAAACCCTTCGCGCAGGATGCATCCGCAATCACCGCGCGCGTCCGCGCCGGATTTGAAGCGAAGGCGGGCGCTTTCACCTTGCTCGCCGAAGCCGAGGGCATTCTCGCGCTCGACGAAAGCTATAATAGCGGCGTCAACGGAAAGACTGCGTTTCCGGTCGTCGCCGATCCGCAGACGATCGGGCTCAACCGCCTGCAGCTCCAGTATCGCGGCCTGCCCAAGACCGTCGTGACTGTGGGTCGCCAGCGCATCAATCTCGATGACCAGCGCTTCATCGGGAGCGTCGGCTTTCGGCAAAACGAACAGACCTTCGACGCCGCGCGCTTCGAATGGGCAGGCGTGAAGAACGTGAAGGTCGATCTGACCTACGCATGGAAAGTCCGCACGATCTGGGGAATCGACGGGTCGCCCGCACGACCGGAATCAGTCAGCGGCGACAATATTTTCGGCAACGCGTCGCTGACGACCAAGCTCGGCACGATCAGCGGCTTTGGCTATGTCATCGATCAGGACCAGACGCCGCTGTTTGCCAACAGCAGTATCACCTATGGCGGCCGCTTCAACGGCGCGCATGCCTTTACCAAGACGACCAAGCTCGGCTTTGCGCTCAGTGCGGCGCGCCAGAATGATTATGGCCGCAATCCCAATCGGTTTACCGCCGACTATTATGCGGGCGATCTGACGCTTGGCGTGAAGGCGCTGACGATCGGGGCCGGTTTCGAAATCCTCGGGAGTGACAAGGGCGTCGCATTGACCAGCTTCCAGACGCCGCTTGCCACGCTCCACAAGTTCAATGGCTGGGCCGACAAATTCCTAGTGACGCCGCCCAATGGCCTCAGTGATACCTATGGTTCATTGGGATATGGGTTCAAGAAAGTTGGCCCGCTCGACATCCTGGGCTTCACGGCAGTCTACCACCGTTACGGCAGCGACCGGCTTGGCCTGTATTACGGCGATGAAATTAACTTTCAGGCGATGGCGAAGGTCAAGCGCTACACCTTTTTGCTGAAATACGCAGACTATCAGGCATCCGGTTTTGCGACCGACACCAAGAAATTCTGGGCCTCTGTGGAATGGGCACTATGACTGAAAAGCCGCATCTTATCGTCATCGGCAATGGCATGGCCGGGTGCCGCGCGGTCGAGGAAATCCTCGCGCGCGATGCGGGCAAGTACCGAATCACGATTTTCGGCGCCGAACCGCGCGTCAACTATAACCGCATCATGCTGTCGCCGCTTTTGGCGGGCGAGAAGTCGTTCGACGACATCGTGATTAACGATTCCGCCTGGTACGGCGATAATGCGATCACGCTGATTGCAGGCGATCCCGTGGTTGCTATCGACCGGAAAATCCAGACCGTCACGGCGCGGTCGGGCCGCGTCGAAAGTTACGACAAGCTGATCCTCGCGACGGGCTCGGACCCGTTCATCATTCCCGTCCCCGGCCATGATTTGCAAGGCGTCGTCGCGTTCCGCAACATGGACGATGTCGGGTCGATGCTTCGCGCGGCGGACGCGGGCGGCGACGCGGTGGTCATCGGCGGCGGGTTGCTCGGACTTGAGGCGGCGCACGGGCTCAGCCTGCGCGGCATGAAAGTCACCGTGCTGCACATCATGCCGACACTAATGGAACGGCAACTCGATGAAGCGGCGGGGTGGTTGCTAAAAGAGGCGCTTGAAGGACGCGGGCAGACGATCCTGACCGGTGCCGACACCGCCGAAATCTATGGTCAGGGCAAGGTCGAAGGGGTGCGGCTGAAAGACGGGCGCGACATTCCGGCCTCGCTCGTCGTTATGGCAGTCGGCATCCGGCCGAATGTAAAGCTCGCGCGTGCGGCCGATCTTGCCATCGGACGCGGCATCCATGTCGACGATCATCTCGTCACGTCGGACGCCAACATTCTGGCGGTCGGCGAATGCGTCGAACATTATGGCGCGGTATACGGGCTTGTCGCGCCGATCTGGGAGATGTGTCGCTCGCTCGCCGACGGGCTGGTCG
>JANOZQ010000426.1:0-11168 GCA_031429555.1 Sphingomonas sp.
AAGACCGAACTGACGAAGGCGCTCGCGGAATTCCTGTTCGACGACGGCTCCGCAATGGTCCGCATCGACATGAGCGAGTTCATGGAAAAGCACAGTGTCGCCCGCCTGATCGGCGCGCCCCCGGGCTATGTCGGTTATGAAGAAGGCGGCGTTTTGACCGAGGCCGTCCGCCGCCGCCCCTATCAGGTCATCCTGTTCGATGAGGTCGAAAAGGCACACTCGGACGTGTTCAACGTACTGTTGCAAGTGCTTGATGATGGGCGGCTGACTGACGGACAGGGCCGCACGGTCGATTTCACCAATACGCTCATTATCCTGACGTCGAACCTCGGCAGCCAATACATCGCCAATCTGCCCGACGATCAGACCGTCGAGTCAGTCGAACCGCAAGTCATGGAGATCGTCCGCGGGCATTTCCGTCCGGAATTTCTGAACAGGCTCGACGAAATCATCCTGTTCCACCGCCTCTCGCAGGCCAACATGGGCCCGATTGTCGATATTCAGATTAATCGCGTTCAGAAATTGCTGGCGGACCGCAAGATTGCCCTCGACTTGACCGACGCCGCCCGCGCGTGGCTGGGCCGCGTCGGCTATGACCCGGTCTACGGTGCTCGGCCATTGAAGCGCGCGGTGCAGAAATATCTGCAGGATCCGCTGGCGGACGCAATTTTGAGAAGCGATGTGGCCGACGGGGTTACGGTCAGTGTCGATGAAGGCGATGGGGAGTTGAAATTCGCCGTTTAAGCGGATTTTGTTATGCGACAATAGTCTGCAATAACGCCAACCAAGACAACGCCTCATTTAACGCGACGCGGGCACTACATCGAACGCAACAGTCAACCGCTCGCCATCGTCGAACGGCAGAGTGCCATGCCACATCGTTGAGGGGAAGAGCACCAGCCGCCCGGGCTTCGGCTCGACCCGCAGGTAAGCCAGCAAATCAAGCCGGAGGCCAGCAGGCGGGGCACCAAGTTCCAGCCAACCCGCCGGCGCGGCACCCATATTTTCGGGTAGCGCCACATAAAACGCCGAACTTATCCAGCCCATCGGATGCGTGTGACACGTGTGAAACCCCTGCTGCATGAGTCGGACAGACCAACTTCCCGCAAAACGAATATCGCTTCGCGGCCTGCCCAGTAAAGGGTGTGCAGCATCAAAGGTCGGCAGCCCATCGATATAACGCCTTACAGCGGTCGTGACCTTGGCCCGCAGCGACACCAATATTGGGTCGATCCGCGCGAATAGCGGCCCAGTGGTTTGCGTACCACCCCGCACCGACTGGTCGGCAGGATGATGACGCGTCGTGTGAAGTTTGCGCAAAGCATCGGCGAGCACAGAAAGTTCATCGACCGTAAACGGCAGATCAATGACTGAAACCATTGGCGGCGCGCCATCAAGCCAAGTAGCACGCGGATCACCGCGCAATCGCCAGATTAGTGACAGATAAGCCCAGACCGACGTTCGTAACTGGCGAGTCAGCGCGTCTGTCGCAACAGCTTCTGCCTGATCAATGCGGCCTGTACGGAGAAGATGCCGGATGTGACTAATCCGCGTGCCGGCATCGTCGAACGTTGCAACACGGGCAAAAAGCTGGTCGGCAAGTGTATCATTGCCTGTCTCACCTGCAATAGCAGCTGCGGCAGCATCGAATTCAGGCCTATCGCCAATTTGTGAACGCCCCTGCTCGACAACAATCTGTGCTGCGTCCCAGCGCTCCGCTTGTGCCAGCACATGCTGCCATGCCAGCCAGAGCGAGATATCGCCGGGAACCTTTGCCGCCGCTTCGGCAAAGCTACGCGCGAAGTCGGCATCAGCAATCACGGTCAACCGAAGATTGGCGAGTGCCTGATGTCCCCTCACCCATCCAGGGTTGGCGGCCACAGTACGCGCAAGCAATGGTTCGGCAATCTCTGGATAACCATCGGCGTTCAGCGATGCGACAGTCGACAGCAGCAGTTCCGGGTCATTCGGCGACAAATCGCCCGCCGTCTTGAACAAATGCGCAGACGGTACGCCGGCTTCCATGGCAGCAGTTGCATGGCCATTGGCAATGCGCGAGTCCGTGGGAGCGAGAGCAGCGGCACGGGCAAAAGCGTCGAGTGCAGGGCCGCTGTCCTGTGTCTGGCGATATGAGAGCCCGAGCATCTGCCAGATGCGGGGATTATTCGGCACGATCTTTGCCAGCGGAACGAGCAGCATGATCGACAAATCGGCGCGGTCGGCATCATTGGCGTCGATTGCAAAATCGGTGATGCGGTGGATTGTAGTCAGATCAATTGGTGACCGAACATCGACCCGTAACGACGCCGCGCGCTGATCAATCGTCATAATCCGTGGATACCGCCGCCGGCACCGATGACTGCTGCAATCCCTTCGCGTGCTGCCGCATCGAGATCGGGATGCCATAAATCGAGAATTAGGATAACGCGCAGGGCATCGGTAGGGTTCATGGCTTCATGTTCGATCGTATCGTCAAAGACCCAGGCTCGACCGGGCACCCAATCGCGGCGGACATCGCCCACGCGAAACCAGCAGCCCGGCGGAACGGTCAGCGAAAGATGGCAAACAAGGCGAGTGTTGGTGATCCCGGTATGGGGTGGGATATGGGTATTCGGAGCAAGCAGCGAAAACATTGCGTTAGGACCCGCGCCTGGAATGTCGGGCTGGGGAATATTGCGCAGCAGGTCCATGAGCAAAGGACAGTGCACTGCATTAGCTTCGATAACATGCCCTCGTTCGATCAGGTGTATCGCAGTCCAATCCCGATTATGGTTGAGCTTGCGCCACTGCGCGAGCGGCATATTGTCCGGGTACTGGATATAGGGAACAAGTTCGGCCGCCTGTGCAGCGACAACCATGTTGAACTCGGCGGTTATAGCGTCGTTTGCCGCTTCGAGATTGGCGAGCCAGGGAAATTGCGCCGTGTCGTGGAATGGGATTTCGGGTAAGCCAGGGTAGCAATAGTGCGTTGGACCGTCACGGTCCGCATTCGTGATACGGACCGCATTGGTGATCAGCCGGTTTATAGCCGCCGTTGGTTTTGGAACAACCGCGCGCAGAGCTGCTGCTTGCCGCTCCTGCCATGAAACAAACCTGTCAGACGCGTGCGACAGAATACCCGCAAGGTGCGGCGGTGCGGGATCGGGTGCCTGAGCGAGGGCATGGCCAAATGCCGGGCCGGCGCGGTCGGCATCGCCAAATGTTTCCAGCTGTGTGGCGCGCATCAAAAGCGCCACGAAATCGAGTGGCTGGATCGTGAGGGCGCGATCAATAGCGTCGAGCGCGGCAGCGGAGTCCCCGGCAGCGCGAGCCATGGCCGATAGCTTTAACCAGAGATCGAATTTATCCGGCTTGACCAGTGTTGCCCGAGCCAGAAAATCGCGCGCCGCAATAAAGTCACGCGCACCAGCGGCGGCATCCGCCTGTTGCTCTAGGGCAATTACATCCATGATCCCGTGCTAGGCAAAGCACAGGCAAAAGAAAAGCGGCGGAGCGATATGCCCCGCCGCCATTCTTTTCCGAACTGGCCTGAACTCTAGAAGTCGGCCGTCAGGTTGACGAATATGTTCCGGCCCAAATGGTCGTAGGTACCGGGGAAGGTATTCCCGTTGACCGGCGACGTCGCATTGATTGGCGGATCGATGTCAAAGATATTGTTCATGCCGATGCGGAGCGTTGCCGATTCCTTGATCGGAAGCGAGAACAACAAGTCGATATAGTTGTATGCTTTGATCTTCTCATCAATGTTGCCCAGTGGCTTGTCGGCGTTCGGATTAAGATCAACGTCGGCGCTCAGGCTATCGACTGTAACCTTCGACAGGTAGCGCCACCGAACAGTGAAGCCGATGTTGTCTGCTGTCGTGAACTTGACGTTTGTCGTGAACCGGAACTTCGGCGCCGGAATTCCGCAGGTCTGACCGTACAATCCGGCGCAGTCATAGGAGAAACCGTTCGTCAAAGGCTGGAAGATATACTTGTCAAGGTAAGTACCAACAAACTGCCAGCGGATTTTATTGTTACCCAGCGTCGTGCGATAGTCACCATTGATATCGATGCCCGATGTTTTCACCGAGCCCGTGTTGACCGTTTCATTATTCACGAAACCTGTGCCCGGGGGGTTACCGTAAAGAGCGCCCGGGAAGCCGTTGGCAGCCGTGGCACGGCTGATCTTCGAGCAGAAGAATGGGTCATTATTGGCGATACACTGGTCGAAAATGACCTGTGCACCGATCGTGCCGACTGCGTCCTTAACGGTGATGTTAAAATAATCGACCGACAGCAGGAAGCCTGGCAGCACCGATTTTGGTTCGAGAACCACACCGAAACTGTAGGTGTTTGCCTTTTCGGGACGGAGGTTCACGTTACCACCGAATTGCTGGTTGTATTGGTCAGCCCCGAAGTTGGACGAGATGTTACCGAACTGGGCCGCTGTCACACCTGTGCGTGCACACTGTGCCGCCGTAAAGCCAGCTGCCTGAGCCGCTGCTGTTGTTGGTCCGGTGTCGCTACCGTCCACCTTGCCCGCAATCGCAGGGCCCGAGCATTTGTCGGTACCGGTGAAAAGCCCAATGTCACGGTTTGCGAAAAGATCGAAAATATTGGGCGAACGGACCGCGCGGTTGAACGAGGCGCGGAACGTGAGGTCCTCGATCGGCGACCAGTTTCCGGCGAGCTTGTAGGTGTCGGCCGAGTTCTGCTTGGTGGCACCCAGAACATTGTACTTCGAATGGCGGTAGCCGAGTTCGAACGACAGATCATTGAAGAACGGCGTGTCCGTGACAACAGGAACCCCGAGTTCGCCGAAGAAGTCGGTCACGTTGTAACGACCAGCGATTGGCTGCTGCGGACCCGTGCCAGCGCCGTCACCCGTAATATAAGCAAGATCGGGCTGCGTAACGAGTGATTCAGTCCGGTATTCAGCACCGAGGTTGATACGAATGCCGTCCTCCGAAAACGGCGACTTGATCCCGTATTTCCCGAGGTCACCACTGATCGAGGCGTTTACGACTGTTTCCTTTGTCGTTCCAGTCTGGACCAGCGGAATGCTGATGTAATCCAGCGCCGCTTGCGTGATCTTGCCGGCGTTAAACACGTCGTAAGGCTTGCACAACGGATCGGTGCCGTCGACGACCGACTTACAAGTTGGGACACCCCCGACGTTCACCACCTGCAACGAGCGAAGGATGCGCGTGTTAGACACGTCATTGCGATAGACGTTCGCAACCTTGATCTGTCCGGTCTGGAAATACGCATCGTAATTCCAAGCTTCGCCGAGTTCGCCCTTCAAGCCTGTAACGATACGGAACTGGTTGTAACCGATGTCGTTGAAACGCGGCCCGCCTTCGCTGTTGCGCTTACCGATCGTGATTGACGCATCGGTCGCTGTGCCCAAAGCTGCACCGCAGATCGCGCGCCCGAGCGTTACGTTCGTCGCCAGCAACGGGTTGTCGCAATTGATCGCCGAACTAAGCCCGAAGAGACCCGACGGCGCAATCTGCGCCTTTGTGTTATAATCGGCAAACATGACATCGAGGTAGGGCTTGAGAGCGGGGCTGATTTCATATTCGGCAAACGCACCGGCGGTGAAACGCTCGGACGGACGGCGATAATAGTTCAGCGGCGCAAAGTTATACGCATCGCGAGTGGCGTTAAAAGGCAACAGAGAGTTGTTTGGCTGCAATGCATAGCTCGTTGCAGCAGGCAGTCCAGCAAGAATGCGATTTGCAGCACTCACACCCGTGAAGCGGGCGTTCAGCGGTGCAAGGCCTGAACCGCCGCATGAAAAATCAGCGACCGTGCCGGTGTTCCCGCCGTTTGCGCCCACGGTACAAGCCGAATAATCGTATTTTTCCTGAGTGATACCCGTCTCTGCCCGATAGCCAGCATAGGCAACGAAAGAGCCGCGGTCTTCGTCGAAGCCCGAACCCAGCGCGATCGACGCATCATAGGATCCGCCCGTAACGAGGTTACCCTCTGGCGAAACATAACGTGCGTTGACACGATCGCGGATCGGGTTGTTATTCGTGTGCTGATAAAGGCCATACTGCCCATCAATGCGAAGACCCTTGAACGTACGGTTCATCTTGAAGTTGACGACGCCAGCGACCGCGTCGGCACCGTAAGCTGCCGAGGCACCGCCGGTGAGAAGGTCAACGCTTGAAACGAGCGCGCCGGGAATGAAGTTCAAGTCGGCACCGGCACCCCCGCCGATGTTGCCCGGCATCAGACGCTTGCCGTCGATCAGAACCACCGTACGGCTTGGCCCGAGACCGCGAAGGTCGACCGTGGCGGTGCCGTCTGCGCCGTTCGATACGCCTGACGTCTGGCCAGCAAAAACCTGCGGCAGCGAGTTCGACAGGTCTTCGATCTTGGTCGCGCCGAATTCCTTGATGTCTTCGGCGCCGACTGTCGTGATCGGGCTGGGCGACTCGGCGTTCGGACGTGCGACGCGCGATCCGGTCACGACAATGACGCCTGCATCTTCGGCAACCGGTGCGGTCTGCGCAAATGAAGGTGCAACGCTGAGTGAACCAGCGATAATGGTGGTCGCCAGCAATGTGCGACGGACGGACTTGGTCAACATTTTGTCTTCCCCTTGTAAGACCGGACAGGCCCGATCAGTCTGGATTGGTGGGCGCAAAGCTATCTCGGCTCTTCACCGAATGCCCTTTCATTAGATCGGCTAATCGCGGCATTGCAACATATGGGCGTCTAAAGCCGTGCAATCCCGCGTGAATGTGACTTTTGCGCAACAGGTTTGTAACAACCCAATGAGTGGGGCATGTTTTTGCCCGGAAGGATGATCCATGCGATTTCATTACATAGCCACCGCCTTTGCGATCCTTGCTGCACCACTGGTTGCGGATGCGAAAGAAGAACCCGCTAAAGTTCCCGCGCAAGTAGCAGCACTTCAGTCGTGTCGAACCAAAGCCGATGCTGCCGAGCGTCTGGCATGTTATGACAAGGCTGTCGATGCATTGAGCGCCGCAACAGCGTCACGCGACCTGATCGTGATCGACAAGGCAGAAGTGAAAGAGGCACGTAAAGGGCTATTCGGATTTTCGCTGCCGCGCATTCCGTTCCTGAGCGGGCGTGCGGGAGATCCTGACGACGATGCAGATTCCCGCGAATTGAAAACGACTGTCGTCAGTGCAAAGCGCTGGAACAGGGTATATTGGCGCTTTACGGTCGAAGGCGGCGGCGTCTGGGAAACGACCGAAGACAAGCGCGGGTTCAACGATCCGAAACCAGGCGGCCTTGTCACCATCGAACGGGGCACCCTAGGTGCTTATTATGCCACTGTCGGGCGCGGTGGCCGTGCGGCGGTGCGCCGTATCCAGTAATCCCTTGATCCCCTACCGCATCACCCCTGCCAATGGCGCGGGGTCGATGCGTTCGTCGTTCCAGCGCATGCCCCAGTGGAGATGCGGGCCCGTCGCACGACCGGTCATACCGATCGCCCCCACCCGCTGGCCTTGGCGAACACTATCACCTTGGCGCACGTCGATACGCGACAGATGCAGGAATGCGCTGTTCAATCCCATACCGTGGTCGATCAGCAAGAGATTGCCCTCAAGCGTAAACGGGCTACCTGCGGCAAGGATCACGACACCGTCGGCTGGTGCGACAACCGGCGCGCCCGTCGGTCCCGCCACGTCAACGCCCGAATGCGGCGCACCGGGTTCGCCGCGATAGATGCGCTGTGATCCGAACACACCACTGATCCGGCCCCGCGCGGGCCAGATAAAATCCTGTCGCCAGCCATCCGATTTCGCGCTGATCCGGCGCGCGGCATTGATCTGGGCAAGTTCGCCGGGGCGGCGCGCCTGAAATTCGGCATCGGGTTGGCTGAAGCGCGGCAGGGTCGGCAGGTTTTCGATTTTCCACGCCCGCTTGGCGACAGGAATGCGTTCGCTGACTGATTTGCCGCCACCTTGATACGCAACAACAATCGCAACCGGTGCGTGATCGCGCCCGAAGCCCAAGACGAAACGACCATCGGCATCGATGGGCACGTCAGCGCCGTCCTTGACCAACCGCGTGGTTCCATCGGGGACTGTGCCGAGTGCAATCGTACCCTGCTGCGGGGTGCGGTTCAGTTTGAACACGCCGATTGATACCGAAACCGGCGTGGGGGCCAACGCGACTTTCCCTGCTTCGGGTTCGCGTTTTGGTTGCGATTGGGGCGGCTGCGCAATGCAACTGCCGGGCAGGGTTATCAGCACAGCCCCGGCAACCCACCGCAATCGTCGATTCACCGCGTTAGTGCCTGCGTCGCAATCGCCGCACTGGCATAGGCCTCCTGCCGCGCAACGCTCCAGTAGCGCAAATCGTCGACAGCAATCGCTTCGCCGGTCACCGCGCACAAAACATGGTCGCCGCTCGCCAGCACGCGAAAGCCGTTGGCCATGTAGTGAAGCCGCGCGGTGCGACCGGAGGGAGACATCAGCATATTGTTTCCTAGAGCAGACTGCCCTGTTCGGGCTTGTCTTTAGCAGGTGCGGGCGCTCGCTCAACCCGCACGTCGACGGCATCATCGGCAAAGCGCAACAAAAGCGCGCCCGCTGCCTTGGCCTGAGCGGCGGACATCACCGTGCCGCCGCCGCGCTTTTCGACCCGCGCATAGCCGCGTTTCAGGACAAGATCGGGATTGAGCGATGCCGCCACGCGCCAGAGCTGGTCAAGCCGCTCGCGTGACTGGCGGAACCGTTGGTCAAGCAGCGACGGACGGAGTGCGCCGCTGGCGTGGGCAAGATCACCGCGTGCTCTGGCCAGCGACAGGCCGAGCCCACGTTTCAGCCGTTCCGACAAGTCATCGACACGCTGCGTTTGGGGCGCGAGCAAAGCAATGCGCTCAGGAAGGCGCTGAGCAACTGCGTTATAGCGCTCGTCCGACCGCTCATAATAGCGCCGCACCGTGCGCAAGGAGCGCAGGCCTAGCGACTGGATCGCCGCCAGTAGTTCGCTCCGCACCGGCACGGCCATTTCGGCGGCAGCCGTCGGCGTCGGCGCACGAACGTCTGCGGCGAAATCGCAAAGAGTCGTATCGGTCTCGTGGCCCACAGCAGATATGATCGGGATCGTGCAGGCCGCCACCGCCCGGACAACCGGTTCTTCGTTGAACGCCCAGAGATCTTCAATCGAGCCGCCGCCGCGCGCGACGATGATCAGGTCGGGGCGGTTTGGTCCGGTCATCGCCGAGAAACCGTCGACGGCGGATGCAATTGCCGCTGCTGCGCCTGGCCCCTGCACAATCACCGGCCAAACTACGACGTGCGTCGGAAAACGATCCGCAAGCCGGTGGAGAATATCGCGGATCACCGCCCCCGTCGGCGACGTGACCACGCCGATGATCCGCGGCAGATACGGCAGCGCGCGTTTACGCTCGGCGTCGAACAGCCCCTCACCCGCGAGCTTCGCCTTCAGCTTTTCGAGCAGCGCGAGCATGGCGCCTTCGCCCGCCAGTTCCATGCTTTCGATGATGACCTGATATTTCGACCGCCCCGGATAGGTCGTCAGCTTGCCCGTCGCGATCACTTCGATGCCATCAGTCGGCGCGAACGCAAGGCCCGACGTGGAGCCTTTCCACATCACGCCGTCGATAACCGCTTTGTCGTCCTTCAGCGCCAGATAGCAGTGCCCCGACGCCACCCGCTTCCACCCCGAAATCTCGCCGCGAATCCGCACCAGCCCGAATGCATCCTCGACTGTCCGTTTCAGCCGTGACGACAGTTCGGACACACTCATCGCGCCTGCGTTGTCGCCGGGGACCGGTTTCGCTAACAGGCCGGACGGGGCGTCAAAAGAGTCGGTATCGTTCATGAATATCCTGCTGATCGGATCGGGCGGGCGCGAACATGCGCTGGCGTGGAGGCTGGCGCAATCGCCCGGCTGCGATACGCTTTATGCGGCACCAGGCAACCCCGGGATTGCCGACCATGCGACGCTGGTGAGTGTCGATCCTGCCGATCATGGGGCTGTTGTCGCCTTCTGTCTTGGTCGTGACATCGAATTCGTTGTCATCGGACCCGAAGGGCCGTTGGTCGATGGCCTTGCAGACAGCTTGCGTGCGGCGGACGTCGCCGTGTTCGGCCCATCGGCCAAGGCGGCCCAGCTTGAGGGGTCAAAGGGGTTTACAAAGGAATTGTGCTCGGCGGCAAATATCCCGACCGCAGCCTTTAAACGCTTTTCGAGCAAAGCAGAGGCAATAGCGGGGCTAAGTGATTTCGCCGTGCCCTATGTCATCAAAGCCGATGGGCTGGCGGCGGGCAAGGGCGTCATCATTGCCGATACGCGCGCCGACGCCGAAGCTGCAATCAACGATATGTTTGGCGGCGGATTCGGCGCGGCGGGGGCATCGGTCGTGATCGAGGATTTCATGGCGGGCGAGGAAGTCAGTTTCTTCGTGCTGACCGACGGCGTCACGGCCATCCCCTTTGCCAGCGCGCAGGATCACAAGCGTGTCGGCGAGGGTGATACGGGGCCGAACACAGGCGGCATGGGTGCCTTTAGCCCCGCCACTGTCCTGACCCCCGAATTGCAGGCGCGCGTGATGGCGGAGATCATTGAGCCAACAGTCGAAATGATGGCGCAAAAGAACATGCCATTTTCTGGCGTCCTGTTCGCGGGCCTTATACTGACCAAGACGGGACCGAAGCTGATCGAATACAACGCGCGCTTCGGCGACCCCGAGACGCAAGTCATGATGATGCGTTTTCGGGGCGATCTGGTGGCACTGCTCTATGCAGTGGCAACGGGCACCCTCGCCGATCATCCGCCGCTTCGTTTCAGTGACGATACCGCGCTCACAGTCGTGATGGCCGCCAATGGCTATCCCGGAACACCTGAAAAAGGCGGCGCAATATCGGGATTTGAGGCCGCCGCAGCCAATGGCGCGATCATATTCCACGCTGGAACAATTGAATGCGATGGAATGCTCGTTGCCAATGGCGGCCGCGTGTTGAACGTCACGGCAATGGCACCATCAATCACGGAAGCGCAAACGGCTGCCTATGCCGCGGTCGATTGCATCGATTTCCCGACCGGCTTTTGCCGCCGCGACATTGGCTGGCGCGAAATTGCCCGTCGCGATAAGGATGCGCCATGACGAACGAAATGCTTCTGACCTATTGGCCATTCATCGCTGGCGGGGTCGTTGTTCTCATCGC
>JANOZQ010000427.1:0-8311 GCA_031429555.1 Sphingomonas sp.
GGCAGCGAGGCTGCGCGGTTTGATTTTGCGGACTTGATAACTGCCCGCAAGCGCCGGTGCGACGAAGCCCGCCCAAATGACAACTGCGCTGCCGATTGTCATAACCCAGACGCCCCCCTTTGGCGGCGCGAGAATGAGCGCGCCAGCGAGGATCGCTGCGAGCCAGAGATTGGCGAGAAACAGGATGATGAGCGCCGAAACCGGCATCCGTTTTCGATACCAGATCGTTGCAAACGCAAGTCCGGCCAGTGCTGCGGCGATGATCGGAATGGCGTTGAGAACGATGTAGATCACGGGTTGGTCGGCAAATGCGCGGCAAATTCTGCGAGGACGTCTTCGTAGAGCGTTCGTTTGAACGGCACGATCAAGTCGGGCAGTTGCCAATGGTCCACCCATTGAAACGCATTGAATTCGGGATGTTCGGTGGCGAGGTCGATGTCGGCGTCTGATCCGTGAAAGCGCGCGAGGAACCAGGCTTGCGATTGGCCGCGGTATTTGCCGCCCCACATGCGGCTCTGCATCTCGATAGGGAGATCATAAAGCAAATCGCGTGAAGCGCGGGCGACGATGTCGACGAGATTCGCGCCGATGCCTGTTTCTTCTTCGAGTTCGCGCAGCGCTCCGGCTTGCGCATCTTCGCCCGGATCAAGCCCGCCCTGCGGCATTTGCCAGGCGTCGAGCATGGAATCGATGCGTTGCGCGACGAAAACCTTGTTCTCGCGGTTGAGCAGCATAACCGCAGCGGCGGGACGGTAGGGCAGGGCGGTCATGCGTATTCGGCGATCATCGCTTTCAGGGCCGCAAGCGCACCGGCGATATCAGCCTGACCCGAGGGGATGGCTTTGCGCAGGTTAATGAAACCGTGGATATTGCCGACGGCTTCGCGGTAGTTTGTCGGGACGCCCGCTGCGATTAAGGCGCCGGCATAAGCACGACCTTGATCGCGCAGCGGATCGAGGCCCGCGGTCATGATCAGTGTTGGTGGCATGCCGGCGTGATCGTGGCCGAGCGGGGCCGAGCGGATGTGCGATTCTTCGGCCGCATAGGCATTCATGAAGTAGTCCATCGCCTCGACAGTCAGCAATTTGCCGACGCCGTGGTCGCGGTAGGACTGCCAGTCATTGTGGTCCGCGACGACCGGATAAATCGGGAATTGCGCAATGACCGGCACGGCGGCAGGCTTGTCGCGCAGGGCCATTGTCGTGATCACCGTCAGGTTGCCGCCTGCGCTGTCGCCCGATGTGACGAGACCTGTGCAGGGAATGTTCTCGGCGATCCAGCGGGTTGCGGCTTCGCAATCATCGGGACCGGCAGGCCAGGGATGTTCGGGGGCGAGCCGGTAATCAATGGCAATGACGGGCATGTCGAGCGCGCGGGCGGCTTCGGCGCAGTAAGGTTCGTGCGTTTGCAAATTGCCTATGACGAAGCCACCACCGTGGTAAAACACCATGACCGGACCGGGCTCGCGCGTTTCGCGGGCATCGTAAAGGCGGGCGGGAATATTTCCTGCTGGGCCGGGAATCGACAGGTCTTTGATGACGGCAAGGGGGCCGGTTTCAGCTTCGGCAACAGGGCCCATCGCCACCATTTGTGCGCGTGCGGCTTCGGGCGAAAGTTCGTGGACTTTGGGTCCGGGAAGGTTGTTGAGGAAAGTCAGGAACATCAGGACATCGGGGCGGCCGTGCGTCGTTGTCATTGGCGAAAATTCCTCTCGTAAGGTTGCGATTTGCGACCTAGCTAGCGGGGATGCTGCACGTCGTCCATCACCCTGATTATGTTGTTACTGCGCAGGGTGGGGCGCACCAGTTCAGCAAATATGGCGTCGTGATGGATGTGCTGCGAGAAGGGGCGTTGGTCGAGCATGTGCCCGAGGCGATGCCGGTGCGGTGGCTGAAGGCGGCGCATGATCCGGCTTATGTGGCAGCAGTGCTGGCAGCGCGGGTTTCGCCTGGGATCGAGCGGCGGATCGGGTTTTCGGTGACGCCTGAGGTCGCGCGGCGGGCAGTGCTTTCGCCCGGCGGGACGTGGTTGGCCGCCAAACTGGCGCTTGGGTATGGATTTGCAGCAAATGCAGCGGGGGGGAGCCACCATGCGTTGCCCGACAGTGGCGCGGGGTTTTGTGTGTTCAACGATCTGGCGGTTGCCGCATTGCGCTTGCTGGGCGAGGGGGATGCACGGCGCATTCTTATTGTCGACCTTGATGTGCATCAGGGCGATGGGACGGCAGTAATCCTTGCGGGGCGGCAGGATGTGGCGACGCTTTCTGTCCACGCCGAAAAGAATTTTCCGGTGCGAAAGGCAGTGTCCACGATGGACGTGGGCTTGGCGGACGGGACGGGAGATGAGGAATATCTGGCAGCATTGAAGTCTGCTTTGGATAAGATGATCGACCGTTTTCGACCCGACCTGATCCTCTATCAGGCCGGCGTGGACGTCCACCGCGATGACAGGTTGGGCCGTCTTGCCCTTACGGATCAAGGAATTGCGGCGCGCGATGCGTTCGTAGCCGGGCGGGCGCGCAAGTTGGGCATTCCGCTGGCGAGTGCAATGGGCGGGGGGTATGGCAATGATGTCCATGCCGTTGCTGCTCGCCATGCCACCACGATGCGCACGTTGGCTGCGACCTATTTCGATTGATTGCTGTGACAGATTTACTACTTTGGCAGAAGGGTCGGGGCGTCGTAAAGCGCGCCACCGACTCAAGCAGGATGAATTGATGGCCACCGCCGTTCAGGACTTACCGCCGCATGACAATGCGGCCCCCGACCCCGAGAATATTGTTGTGCGTTTTGCCGGGGATAGCGGCGACGGCATGCAGTTGACCGGCGGGCAGTTCATGTTGTCGTCGGCGCTGGCAGGCAATGATTTTGCGACGTTCCCCGATTTTCCGGCGGAAATCCGCGCGCCGCAAGGCACGTTGTTTGGGGTTTCGGCGTTCCAGATCAATTTCGGGTCAACGTCGATTGAGACGGCGGGTGATGCCCCCGATGTGCTCGTCGCAATGAACCCGGCGGCGTTGAAAACCAATGTCGGCGATTTGAAGCCGGGCGGCTTGATCATTGCCGATGAGGGCGAGTTCGGTGCGCGTAATCTGGCGAAAGCGGGCTATGCCGAGTCGCCGCTGGGCGATGGTAGCCTCGCCAAGTGGCAGCTGATTTCGTTCAACATCTCGCAGTTGACAATGGATGCCGTGAAGCCGTTCGGGCTGGGCAACAAAGAAGCGCTGCGCTGCAAGAATATGTGGACGCTGGGGTTGGCGCTCTGGATGTTCGGGCGGAAACGCGCGCCGATTGTCGAATGGTTGAATGCCAAGTTCAAGAAGACGCCTTTGCTTGCCGAAGCGAATATCGCGGCGTTGAATGCGGGGCATGCGTATGGCGAAACGGCAGAGTTGGGGGCTTCCGTTAGACAACATGCGGTTGCGCCCGCCGAAGTCGAGCCGGGGCTTTATCGCACCGTCACAGGCGCGGAAGCGCTTTCGCTGGGGCTGGTTGCGGGCGCTAAACTCGCAAACCTCAAGATGTTTTTCGGCGGATACCCGATCACGCCCGCGTCGGCGATTTTGCATCATCTTGCGCGGCTGAAGGAATTCGGCGTCACGACCTTTCAGGCGGAGGACGAGATTGCTGCCATCGGGGCGGCGATTGGCGCGTCGTACGCCGGGCAGCTTGGCGTTACGTCGTCGTCGGGTCCGGGGATTGCGCTGAAAGGCGAGTTCATGGGGCTGGCCATCATGACCGAGCTGCCGCTCGTCATCGTCAATTCGCAGCGCGGCGGGCCATCGACCGGGCTGCCGACGAAGACCGAACAATCGGATCTGTATCAAGCGATCTATGGTCGCAATGGTGATGCGCCGATGCCGATCATTGCGGCGCGCTCGCCCGCTGATTGCTTCGATTGCGCAATCGAAGCGGTGCGGATTGCGGTGCAATATATGACGCCCGTGATGCTGCTGACCGACGGCTATATCGCCAATGCTGCCGAGCCGTGGAAAGTCCCGCACCGCGACGAATTTGGCGCGTTTCCGGTCGAGTTCATGGAAGAAGCGCCAGTGGACGGGTTCAAACCCTATGCCCGCGATGCGAAGGGTGCGCGGCCGTGGGTCAAGCCGGGCACGCCGGGCCTGCTCCACCGGATCGGCGGGATCGAAAAGCAGGTCGATACCGGCCACATCAATTATGAAGCCGCGAACCATCAGGCAATGACCGACTTGCGCAAGGGCAAGGTCGACGGGGTCGCGGATCATATCCCCGATCAAGCGGTCGAGCTGGGCATGACGACGGGCAGACTGGTCGTCGTCGGCTGGGGATCGACCTTCGGCCCGATCCTGCAAGCCGTGCGCCGCGCGCGGAACAAGGGGCTGGATGTTTCGCACGTTCACATCCGTCACATCTGGCCGTTGCCCAAGAATTTGGGTGATCTGCTGCGCGGCTATGACAAGATTCTGGTGCCCGAAATGAATACGGGGCAGTTGAAGACGGTGCTGCGTGATCAGTATCTGGTCAATGCCAAGCCACTCAACAAGGTTTCGGGGCAGCCGTTCCGTATTGCCGAGATTGAAGCGGCTATTGAGGAGGCGTTGGGCTAGTCAATGCCAACGATCTACAAAATCACGTATCCGAATGGTAAAATTTACGTCGGTCAGGATTTGACGGACTCGTTGACGTATTTCGGAAGCGCTTCGAGTAAGTTGGTCGAGGCCGACTTCACTATCGAACAAATGTCGAAATTTACGATAACCAAGGAAGTGCTTTGGTTTGATCCGGCAGCCGATAAGACCGCGACTTCGGTTGTCGAGCGTGAAATGATCTCGAAATTTGAATCGAACAACCCATCGGTTGGATACAATCGGTGGCCCAAATATCGCCAGCTTGAAAGCAAACTCGCATGAACGACATGACCCCCATTCGCCTGACGACGCCCAAGGACTGGGAGACGGACCAGGAAGTGCGCTGGTGCCCCGGCTGTGGTGACTATGCGATCCTGAAAGCGGTGCAGCGGACGATGCCCGAGCTGGGCGCGCGGCCAGAAAACACCGTGTTCGTCAGCGGGATCGGCTGCTCGTCGCGCTTCCCTTATTATATGGAAACTTACGGGTTTCACACGATCCACGGCCGCGCGCCGACCGTGGCGACGGGGGTAAAGCTCGCCAATCCCGAGCTTGATGTGTGGATCATCACCGGCGACGGCGATGCGCTGTCGATTGGCGGCAACCACACGATGCACCTGCTGCGCCGCAATCTGAATGTCCAGTTCCTGCTGTTCAACAACGAGATTTATGGGCTGACCAAGGGGCAGTATTCGCCGACCTCGCGCGAAGGGACGAAATCGCCGTCGACACCCTTCGGATCGGTCGACCGGCCCGCGCGGCCTTGTGCATTTGCACTGGGCGCAGGCGCGCGGTTCGTGGCGCGCGGGATCGATATTCACAAGAAACTGCCTGAAGTCTTGAAGGCCGCATACCGCCACAATGGCGCGGCGTTTGTCGAGATTTTCCAGAATTGCAATGTGTATAACGCGGACGTGTTTGGCGAGTTTGCTGATAAGCAGAACGCGGATGACCACCAGCTGTGGGTCGAGCATGGCGCGCCGTTGCTTTTCGCCAAGGGCACCAAAGGGATCGCGGTCGACCGCGCCGAACTGCGGTTGAAAGTCGTTTATGTGATCGACGGCGACTGGGCCGGGGCGGGTGTGCTCGTTCACGACATCACCAACCGTGCGGTGGCACATATGCTGGTTGAAATGGTGTTCGGGCCGTTCCCGATGGCGCTCGGTGTGCTGTATGACGATCCACGCCCGACATTCGACCAGACCTTGCTTGCAGCGGACGAAGCGACAGCGGACGGGAAATCGGCCGACCTGCAAGCGCTGATGGAACGCGCACAGACATGGCATGTTGATAAGGATCATCACGTCATCTAGCGGGGTGCCATGAGCGCACCGTCGATCCTGTGGTTTCGCCAAGACCTTCGATTATCTGACCATGCGGCGCTCAATGCCGCCGTAAACGCGGGACCGATCGTTGCGGTTTATGTGTTCGACAAACATGCGGGCGCAGCGCAGCACTGGTGGTTGCACCATAGTCTGACAGCGCTGTCCAACAGTCTTGCCGAGCGTGGTGTGCCGTTGGTTTTGCGGCGGGGGGATGCAGTTACCGAGCTTCGATCAATGATGGCGGAAACCGGTGCTACGAGGGTTCATGCGATGCGCGGTTATGAGCCGTGGTGGAAAGCGGCAGATTCGGCACTTGGCGATGCGCTGACATTGCATGACGGCAATTATCTGGTGCATCCGCCGACTGTGCTGACGGGGAGCGGGGGGCGTTACAAGATTTTCACGCCCTATTGGCGCGCGATCCTGACGCGGATGCCGCCGCCGTTGCCGGTGAAAGCGCCGGAGAAAATCGAGGGTGTGGCGGCGAAAATCGATAAGTTGGCAGACTGGAAGCTGCTGCCTACAAAACCCGATTGGTCGAAGGGGTTCGACGTCTGGACGCCGGGCGAGGCGGGAGCGAAGGCGGCGCTGAAACGCTGGCTCGATCATGTTGATGACTATGACCGTGCGCGGAATTTCCCGTCCGAAGCGGGGGTTTCGCGCCTGTCGCCACATCTGCATTTCGGCGAGATTTCACCTGCGACTGTCTGGCATTATGTGTCGAAACGGGTCGGGGCGAAGGGGGAGCCATACCTGCGCGAGATTGGCTGGCGCGATTATGCGGCGAATACGATCGACCAGTTTCCCGATTATGGCACGGCCAATGCCCGGGCGGATTTTGATCGCCTGAAATGGCGCGATGACGATGAGGATTTCAAGGCATGGACAAAGGGGCAGACGGGCTACCCCATCGTCGATGCCGGGATGCGTGAGCTATGGGCAACGGGGTGGATGCACAACCGCGTGCGGATGATTGCGGCGTCGTTCCTGATCAAGCATTTGTTGATCGACTGGCGGCGCGGCGAGCAATGGTTCAAGGAAACGCTGCTCGATTATGATGCCGCGTCAAATGCCGTAAACTGGCAATGGACGGCGGGAACGGGCGTCGATTCAAATATGTTTGTGCGGATCATGGCACCCTTGTCGCAGTCCGAGAAATTCGATGCGGCGGGATATATCCAGCGTTGGGTGCCCGAATTGGCAAACACGCCTGAACCGTGGATCCATGATCCGCATGGCGCGGGGCAGGCGCCGGCCGATTATGCCAAGCCGTTGATCGGCCACCGTGAAGGGCGCGAGCGCGCGCTGGCGGCTTATGCGGCGATGAAGGGCTGAAATGAACGCACCACACCCGCCCACATCGTGGATGCAGCGCCGGATGGCTTTTGTGTTTCGGCCCGTGCTTGACCGGATTGATGCGGGGCTGGCGGTTGGGCAGATCGACATTTTTCTGCCCGATGGCAGTTTTCGTGTGCTCGGCGGGCGCGAAGCGGGGCCGTCATGTACCATCGTCGTGCGGAAATGGCGCGCGTTCCTGCGGCTGGCGCGGTCGGGGTCGGTCGGCTGGTACGAGGCGTGGGCAGCGGGCGAGTGGTCGAGTCCCGATGTCGTAGCGCTGTTCGAACTGTTCGCGCGCAACCGCGAAACACTGAAGCAGACAGCGCGGGCCAAGGGATTGTCGCGGATCGTCAAGCGCGTGCGCCATGCGCTGAACCGCAATAACCGTGCGGGCGCGCAACGGAATATCGTGGCGCATTATGACCTGGGCAATGATTTCTATGCTGCCTGGCTCGACCCGACGATGAGTTACTCGAGCGCAATCTTTGCCGTCGACGATACGCTGGAGATGGCGCAGCGGCGCAAGCAGGCGGCGGTGCTCGAACGGCTGGCAATAGCGCCAGGGTCAACGATGCTTGAAATCGGTTTCGGCTGGGGAAGTTTGTCACAGGCGGCGCATAAGCGCGGTGCGGCAGTGACGGCCATCAGTCTCTCGCCAAGCCAGCTCGACTATGCCCGCGCGAATTATCGCGGCGTTGATTTCCGGCTGTGCGATTATCGCGATGTGGCGGGGCAATTCGACGCGATTGCCAGCGTTGAAATGGTGGAAGCGGTCGGCGAGCGATACTGGCCGAATTATCTCGACACGATTGTGCGATGCCTGAAACCCGGCGGGCGGGCGGCAATCCAGTTTATCTCGATTCCTGATGACATGTATGAAGCGTATCGGGCAGGTGTCGATTTCATCCAGACCTATATTTTTCCGGGCGGCATGCTGATGTCCGAAAGCCGGTTTCGCGCATTGGCCGAGGCGCGGGGGCTGGCCTGGACCGATGAACACCGCTTCGGCGCCGACTATGGCACGACAGTCAAAATCTGG
>JANOZQ010000428.1:0-3128 GCA_031429555.1 Sphingomonas sp.
GCAGGATATGGACAGCAATCTCGGCAAAATCATCCGCCTGACCGACGGCGGCATGGTGCCAAGCGACAATCCCTTTTACGATTCCGGCCGCATCAAATCGCAAATCTGGAGCTTTGGCCACCGCAACCCGCTCGGCATCGCCTTCGACGCACAGGGCCGCTTGTGGGAACAGGAAATGGGGCCAAAAGGCGGCGATGAATTGAATATCATCGTGAAAGCCAAAAACTATGGCTACCCCATCGTTTCGGACGGCAACCACTATGATGGCCGCGATATTCCCGACCACAACACGCGCCCTGAATTCGAAGCGCCGAAGGTCAGCTGGAACCCGGTCATCTCGCCCGCAGGCCTGATGATCTATTCCGGCACCATGTTTCCGGCGTGGAAGGGCAACATCTTCATCGGTAGCCTTTCATCGCAGGCGCTGATCCGCGTTGCAATCGAAGGCGACAAGGCGGCTGAAGCGGCGCGCTATGACATGGGCACGCGCATCCGCGAAGTCGAACAGGGCCCCGATGGCGCGATCTGGCTGCTCGAGGACGGGGGCCGCTTGTTGAAGCTCACACCGAAAGTGTAACGGGCAGACGGTCGAACAATGCAATCCATTCGGGAGCAGTCGTTTCGACCGAAAACATGCGGGCGCGGGCGCGCATGGCAGCGATATTGATGGGCTGCGCAGCGATCCGGTCCATCGCGGTGGCCAGCGCGTCGACGTCCTTGATCGGCACCAGCGTTCCCGCCCCCTCGACCAGCATCGGCATATTGACGCAGCAGTCGGTGGCCACAATTGGCACTCCCGACGCCAGTGCCTCGACAACGACGACGCCAAGCCCCTCGTAATCGGACGAGAGAACGAAAGCGTCGGCGCGGGCAAAGGCATCGTGGAGCGGGTTGATGTGGCCGGGCATAGCGACCCGATCCTTAATACCGAGAGAAGCGGCGAGTGTTTCCAGCGGCGCGCGCTGGCCGCCTTCGCCAACGATGGTCAGACGGTCATCGTCAGTCGCGATCCGGGCGAACGCGCGTAGCAACAGTGCAAAATTCTTTTGCAGAGCCAACCGCCCGACGGCGAGGAAATGACGGCCATTGTGGTCGCGCCTTGTCGTATCGCGGGCGTTTGCGAATGCCCGTGCGTCGGCGTCGGTCAGGGATGCATTGTTGATCACCTCGATGCGCGCAGGATCGACGCGCATCACATCCTTGATCTCGCGCCGCGCCGGTTCGGCCATCGCGACGACCGCATCAAACGCGCCGCGTTGTATCCGGAGCCACAAATAATAAGCCCAACGCATCGGTGCGGGAAGGTCATTGCGGCGGAGATCGTTGCTGATTTTGAGGACAATTGGCGGACATGCACGCCCAAGGACAAACCGCATCGCGACCGCAACAATCGAATAAGTGTTGCCCGAACAGAACAGGATATCGGGCTTCAACCGCCGGATGGCCGACGGGAGCTTGACGATCATCCACAGCGTTTCAAACGCCGCAGTCGAAAACTGCCCCGTCTGAAAAACCGTGTATGACAAATCAGGCGCTTCATCGGCCAACCGCCCGTCGCGCCGCCCCAGTATGATTTGCACATCGACACCCAAATTTGCCCATTCCGTATTCAATCGAAGTGCGTCGCGCTCGACGCCGCCGGGTTCGAAGCTGTGCAGAAACGTGAGAACGCGCATTCAGGCAATCAGATCGGCATAGCGTGACGGCACATGCGTTGCCGCAAAGCGTTTGAACGTGACATCAATACTGTCGAGCAATGCAGGGACCGTAACGTCGCCGGGATGCACGGCAATCCGCGCGGTCGGCAACGCCTGCGGCAAGGCGCGTGCGGCGGCGGCAACCATCAGCGAACTGCGGATGCGACCCGGGCTGCGGCTGGCCCATGTAATCACGGGGCCGCGCGCGATGACTTTGCCCGATACCGGCTGCCAGACTTTCATATGATCCTCGGCCAACGCAAACCCGGCGTCGCGCACCGCGTCCAGCGCGCCCGCAGAGTATAGCCAAGCCGGTGCAATAAAGCCCGCAACGGGCCGCCCGATGGCGTCCTCCACGACTTTGCGACCGTCGGCGATCCGCGCGCTGGCCTCAACAGCGGATAGCGCCGAAAACTCGCCCTCCCCCGCAGTCATGTGCTTTTGCGCAAAACCCTTGGTGGGCGCATCATCGCGGTGCCGCCAGCCATGCAGGAACATTTCGACCCCTGCATCGGCCCAGCATCGCAATTTGGCTTGAAACGCGGGCGCCGCGGACAATGGCGCGTCGTCCCAATGGTCGGGAACAACCAGCATCGCGAACTTCGCCGTCCCGACATGACGTTCCAGCGCTTCGACCAATTG
Source organism: Sphingomonas sp. (assembly GCA_031429555.1). GTDB lineage: Bacteria > Pseudomonadota > Alphaproteobacteria > Sphingomonadales > Sphingomonadaceae > Sphingomonas_O. Next base: position 2,340 of record JANOZQ010000428.1, read on the forward strand.
GTCGACTTGGCGTTCGAACTTGGGGCCGACATCATGGATCGAGGCAAGCAAGCGGCGGGTCATGCGCACGCTCTAATCACTTATTTGCACCGATGCACGCTCGACAGGCGATGCGCGCCGCGCCTATGTTTGCAGAATGAAGCCTCTCACTCGCCGCACGCTGATTGCCGGAGCCGGTGCAGGGGCCACCATTGCCTTGCCAGTCTTGGCACAGCGTATGGTCGATCTTGGACTGCCCAGTGGGCCCAGCGCCCGACCGCTCACCCCCCGTTTCCCGCAAAAGCGCGAAATGATCGTCCAGCGCGTCCATCCGCCCCTGCTCGAAACGCCGTTCAGCGTTTATGATCAGGGGCTGCTGACCCCTAATGACAGGCACTTTGTCCGCTGGCACTGGGATTTCCCGACGAACATCGATGTCGAACGCTATCGTGTCGCGGTTTATGGCGCGGTGCAAAGCTCGCTGACGCTGTCGCTCGACCAGGTGTTGCGCGCGGGCAAACATATCGAGTTTAATGCCGTCAACCAATGCGCGGGCAACGCGCGCGGTCATTTCGAACCGCGGGTCGCGGGCGCGCAATGGGGGCATGGCGCAATGGCCAATGCCCAATGGCGCGGGGTGCGGCTGCGCGATGTCCTCGACAAGGCTGGCGTGCGTAGCAACGCGCGTTTCGTGCGCTTCAAGGGGCTCGACCGCCCGCCGGTCGACGGCGCGCCGCAGTTCATCAAGTCGATCCCCATCGATATTGCGCGCCGCGATGATACGATCATTGCCTTTGCCATGAACGGCAC
>JANOZQ010000429.1:0-4276 GCA_031429555.1 Sphingomonas sp.
ACGGTGAAGGGGCTGATCTCGCCCTTGGGCACATTGTTGCGCGCACGCAGGACGCGGACCATGTTTTTCTTGGCGGTCGGCAAGTCGAAGCCGTCCTCGAAGCCGACGAACAGGACGTGGAGGTCGTCGGGCCCTTGCACGGTGGTGGTTGCGAAACGCTGGCGCGCGGTGCTGATCGGGACAAGCGTGAGGTCATCATTGTCGTTGCCGAAAGTGCTGCCCTTGCTTTGCAGGACGCCGATGACCGTGAAGGGCACGCGGGCGACGCGGATCGTCTGGCCGATAGGATCGAAATTGCCGAACAGCTTGGTCGCGACGCTGGGGCCGAGGACGAAAACGCGTGCGGCCGTGCGGACGTCGGCTTCGGCAATGAAGCGGCCGGTGTCGATCTCGCTGTTGCCGACGCGGCCATAATCGGGGGTGATGCCGATGGCGGTCGTCGTGGCGTTGCGGCCCTGAATGACGAGCTGGACAGTCGAGCGGAGCTGGGGGGCAATGCCGCTGACACCGGGGACGAGGCGTTTGATGGCGCGGGCGTCGCGCTCGGTCAGGCGGCCCCGATCCACGACGCGGCGGCCGCCGCGGTTCTCGGGCTGGGGGAAGACGATGGCCATGTTCGAGCCAAGCTGGTTGATCGAATCGAGGACGCTGGCTTTCGCGCCGTCGCCGACAGCAACCGCGAGGATGACCGCGAGGACACCGATCATGACGCCGAGTGTGGTGAGGATCGAGCGCATGAGATTGGTGCGCAGCGCGGTGAGCGCGATAGCGATGTTGATGCCCCACCCGGCGATGGTGCGTGACAGGTTCATGCGGCGCGGCGGCGGTTGGTGACGAGCGCGTCCTCGATGACTTTGCCGTCGCGGAAGAGGATGCGGCGGGCGGCATAGTCGGCGACGTCGGGTTCGTGGGTGACGACGATGACGGTGATGCCGTCGTCGTTCAGCCGCTGGAAAATGCCCATGATATCGTTCGAGGTGACGGTATCAAGCGCGCCGGTGGGCTCGTCAGCGAGGAGCATGAGCGGTTCGGTGACCAGCGCGCGGGCGATGGCGACGCGCTGCTGCTGCCCGCCCGAGAGCTTGGCGGGCGTGTGGGTCAGGCGGTCGCTCAGGCCCATCGCGTCGAGCGTTTTGGCGGCGCGGGCGCGGCGTTCGGGGCCGCTGAGCCCGGCGTAAACGAGCGGGGTTGCGACATTATCGAGCGCGGTGGTGCGCGCGAGCAGGTTGAACTGCTGGAAGACGAAGCCGATTTTCTTGTTGCGGATTTCGGCGAGTTCGTCGCTGCACAGGTCGGAAATGTCGGTGCCGTCGATCCTGAGCGTGCCCGATGTGGGGATGTCGAGCGCGCCGATCATGTTCATGAACGTCGATTTGCCCGATCCGCTGGCACCCATGATCGCGACGAATTCACCCCGCTGGATGGTCAGCGACACGCCCGCCACGGCATGGACCGTCTCGCCGCCAAGGACATAGTCTTTGACGAGGGCGTGTGTTTCGAGAAGGGGTTTCAAAGCGCGCACCAGTTTTGCCGCGTCCCCGAGCAACGCCGAGGGGCCCTGCCGAGCGTAGCCGAGGTATGTTGCCGCACGTGCGCTGTTCTCGGCTTCGTTCGAACAAGCCCCTCGGCTGCGCTCGGGAAGGCGGTTGGTGGTCCGATTACCACAGGCTCACTCGTCGGTCGCATTGTCGCTCTCGTCGCCCGCCGCTTCGTCGGTTGGCTTCTTCACCGTGGACCGACTGCGGACGACGATCTTGTCGCCGATGCCGATGCCTTTGGTGATCTCGACGAAATCTTCGCCTTGCAGGCCGAGCGCGACGACGCGGCGGGCGGGCTTGAAGGGGTCGGCGCTGGTGACGAAGACAATCGGTGTGTTCGCGGGCGGGGCTTTGTCCTTGGGCATGTCGGCGGTGCGGGGGCGGAAACGCAGTGCGGTCGTGGGCACGCGGGTCACGTTTGCTTTTTGCCCGGTGATGATTTCGACATTGGCGGTCATGCCGGGGAGCAGCTTGCCGTCCTTATTGTCGACGTCGAGGATGACGAGATAGCTGACGACATTCTGCGTTTCGGTGGCGGCCTTGCGGATCTGGCGAACCGTCGCGGCGAAGGTCTCGCCGGGGTAACTGTCGACCGTGAAGCGCACCGGCTGGCCGTCGCGGACCTGGCCGATGTCGGCCTCATCGACCGAGGCTTCGACTTGCATGCGCGTGGTGTCGGCGGCGATCTCGAACAGGTTCGGCGTCTGGAAACTGGCGGCGACGGTGGTGCCGGGTTCGACGAGTTTGTTGATGATGACGCCCGAGGCAGGCGCGACGATGGTGGTGCGGCTGAGGTCGAGCAGCGCCGACGAGAGTTCGGCATTGGCCTGCGAGATTTGCGCGCGGGCGCTGGCGGCTTGCGCGGCCGTCGTGCGGATGTTGGCGCGCGCGGAGGAGAGGACGCTGCTGGCGCCGTCGAGCGCTGATTTCGACAGGAAGCCGCGCTCTGCGAGTTGCGCGCGGCGGCTGAATTCGCGTTCCTGAATGCCGATTTCGCTTTGCGCGCGGGCACCCGAAGCTTCGGCGAGGGCAAGCGAGGCCTGGGCGCTGGCGACTTGCGCGCGGGCTTGCTGGACACGGGCCTGCACGCGGGTGGGATCGATTTCGGCCAGCACCTGACCCGCCGTGACGGGCGTGTTGAAGTCGACGAAAACGCGCGTGATTTGACCCGAGACTTCAGCGCCGACCTTGATCGTGTTCAGCGCGCGCAGCTTGCCCGAGGCCGTGACGCGGCGGACGACTTCGCCTTTATCGACGGTTGCCGAGATATATTCATAGGTCTTGGGTGTGGGACGCAATGCGAAATAAAGGATCGCGGCGAGCGCGAGGCCAATGGCGATGGACCATTTCGGATGCGCCCTGATCCAACCCAATATTCGACCCAGCATTTGTTACGCCTTACCGCAATTGATCAGGCTGTCTTAGCCGGGTAGAACAGTGGATGCTAGCGGGAGATTTCGACGAGTTCCAGCAATTCGCCCGCCGGGCCGCGGACGGTGGCCGTGCAGCGGTATGCATAAAATGGTCCGTCGCGGATGGCGGGTGGGGCGATCCAGTCAAGGGCGAGCGCGTCGAGGCTGTCGACCGCGAGCGTAACGATGGCATTGCCCGCGGGGAGCGCATCGGCGGGACCGGGGCGGGCGGTGGCAGCGTCCGGGTAGCCGTCGACTTCGATGATGGGCAACCGGCCTTTTTGCACCATGGTGATGGTCGATTGATGGCCATCGGGGAGCGCGAACGCCTTGTTTATCATGGTATAGTCGATGGTGTAGCTGCCGCCGATGTCGAGCTTGAAGCGGTCCCGATACCAGTCGAGCGCCGCTTCACGATCCGCGCACGCCAAAATTACGATGAAGATATGATCGACGGGCGACGCGGCCTTGGGCAGGTCCGACGACGGCGTGTTCTGGCGGACTTCGTTGAGATAGATCATCTCGCGGCCGCGCCCCGTCATTTGCATCGCAACGAAATAGGGGAGGCCCTCGATCTCCTTGGGCGGACCGATGATGTCGAAGCCCGTGCCTTCGAGTTTGGCGGGCCAGTTGTAAACATCCAGCACGGTGAATTCGAACGCGGCCCAGCCATAAGTGCGGACGGGCATGAATTCGGGCGGGGTTGATTGTTCGACAAGGCGCAGGAAACAGGGCGCGCCGCTGGCTGGCTGGAGCGTCGCGAAGCGCGCACCGGTGGTGGCGGGGGTGGCCCAGCTTGCGGTGAGGTCGGCGGCGAGAGTGCCCTGTTCGACGATATGCAATCCCAAGCGGTCGCAGTAATCGCCGAGCGCGCGGTCGAGATCGGGCGTGGTGATCGTCCCGCCGAGTATTTGTCCGTGGGTCATCGGAACTGCGGCTTTCGTTTGGTCAGGAAAGCATCCACACCTTCGCTGAAATCAGGGCCTGTAAATGCTGCTGCGAACAGCGCGCGGGTGGTGTCATCATCGGCGACCTGTCCGTCGAGAATACGGCGGATCATCGCTTTGCTTTCGCGCTGGCTGTGGCTGGAGACGCTGGTCATTGTATCGATCAGCGTATCGGCATTGTCGGCGATGTCGTCGATCAGGCCGATGCGGTGCGCCTCGGCCGCGTCGATCAGGGTGCCGGTGAACAGGATGCGTTTCGCGTTGGCGGGGCCGACGAGGTCGACAAGCAATTTTGTATCGTGGAGCGGATAGACGAGGCCGAGTTTCGCGGGGGTGATCCCGAAGCGCGACTGCGCCGACGCGATGCGCAAATCACAGG
>JANOZQ010000430.1:0-1814 GCA_031429555.1 Sphingomonas sp.
CTCATCGACGGTGATACCATCGCTGAGACCGGCGCCTTCGATATGCGCGATGTTGATGAAGTTATCGACGCCACTGGCCTCATCGTCGCGCCCGGCCTCGTCGATCTCGGCGTCTTCGCCGTCGAGCGCCGCGCTTTTGCAGCTGGGGGCATCACCCGCATCGCCCTGATGCCCGATCAGTCGCCACCGCTCGACGATCCCGGCCTTGTCCAGCGTGCCGCGCTCGCCGACAAGCCACACCTCTGGGTGCATCCTATTGCTGCCGCCACGCGCGGCCTTGGCGGGAACGATCTCGCCGAATATGCCCTGATGCGCAAAGCCGGTGCCAAAGCCGTCGCGACCGGTCGACACTGGATCGCCGATTCGGGCGTCATGCACCGCGTCCTAGCCTATGCCGGATCACTCGGCATGACTGTCATCGCCCATGCCGAAGACGGCGGTCTTACCCGCAATGCCGTAGCCACGTCGGGCGAAACCGCCACGCGCCACGGTCTCCCGGCCGCCCCTGCCTTTTCCGAAGCTATCGCGATTGCCCGCGACATCATGCTCGCCGAGGATACCGGTGCCGCAATCCACTTCCGCCAGGTCACGACCCGCGCGGGATTCGAACGCATCCGACGCGCCAAGGCAAGGGGCTTGCATGTCACCTGCGGTATTACACCCGCGCACTTATTGCTGTCCGATATCGCAGTCAGCGGCTTTCGCACCTTCGCCCGCCTGTCGCCGCCGTTACGCAGCGAAGATGACCGTCAGGCCAGCCTCGAAGCACTCTCCGATGGCACGATTGATGTCCTGTGTTCGGGACATGACCCGCGCGGCCCCGAAGCCAAACGTCTGCCCTTTGCCGATGCCGAAGCGGGTATGGCGGGTGCGGAAACGCTTCTCACGCTCGGATTAGGGCTAGTCCGCGACGGCAGGATTTGCATGCAACGACTGGTTGAACTGACTGCAACCAATCCGGCGCGAATTATTGGCGTTGATGCCGGGACATTAAGAGTAGGCGGTCCCGCAGACCTCTGCCTGTTCGATGCCGACAAGCCGTGGCAAATCCGTGGTCTCGCTTTCGCCTCAGACGCAGGCAATACGCCGTTCGATGGCCTACCCGCTCAAGGAAAAACCGTGCGTACGATCAAAGGGGGTCGAACGATCTACCCGGTTTAGCGGGAAGCGACGCGGATCGGCTTGGCATATTTGGGCATGCCGCGCTGAACCCACTGCGCCGGTGCATCGCCGAGCATACCGCGCACAAAACATGATCCGCCCGCATTGCGGACACGGGTGCAAACGCCGTTGGCTTCGGCGCGAGTGACAAAACCTCCGACCGAAAGGCGTACAAAGCTCGCGCCGCCAACCTTGGCAACACTGTTCGCTGGGTCAAAGCCAGTCAAACCATAACGCGGTGCAAGGCGCGACCAGCTATTACGTGACACAGCCGCGTTTTCGAATGCGCCGAGCTGGACAACAAACTTTCCGGCTTCGACACTCCGCGCGGGCTTCGGCTGGACCAGAGCGCCTGTGATCGACGGAGCTGGCTTGGCGCGCGGTGAGATGATTTGCTTCACGGCATTGGTCGCGGCACGGATGACCGGCGCGGATTTGCCATAATCGGGCAGTGGCTGAACGATTTCGCGACGTTCACCCATGACGACACCTGTATAAGCGGGCGCTGGTGGAGCCGTTTCAAATGCTGCTGCTGGCACTTCGGCAACAACAGTTTGCACCGCCGGAAGCTGCGCCATGACGGGCGCACCCGTCGGGGCTTCAACGGGTTCTGCTGCCGCAACGGCGGTATCTGCAAAGCCGTTCAGCGCAAG
>JANOZQ010000431.1:0-8601 GCA_031429555.1 Sphingomonas sp.
TTGACGTTTTTTACCGGAGGCGCGTGATGAAGGGTCAAAAAAGCACCGACGTTGGCGCACCGACCCATCTGACGATTCCGGACGGCACGACCGATGAACAGTTGACTTGGCTCCGAGCCGAAATTCAGAAAGGTATCGACAGCGGCCCCGGCGTTGTTGCTGACGAAGCCTTTTTCGAGAGGATCAAGCGGCGTGGTCGGGATCGTTTACGTGCGTCCCGTCGCACCGCGTGACGCCAGTTCATTTTTCGCCTGAGGCAGAAGACGATCTGAAAGACGTTTGGAGTTATCTTTCGCAATATGGTGTCGATACGGCCGACGATTTCGTTTCTTGTTTAACTGAAATCTGTGATCGTCTGAGTCGATTTCCGCGTTCGGGCGCTGCGCACCCTGAAGTTCGCCCCGATCTTCGCAGCGTACCGCTTGATCATTATCGAATATTCTATCGGGTTAGCGATGTTGGCGTTGAAATTGTGCGGATCATTCATGCCAAGCGTAACAGCAACGCTATTTTCAATTCTTGATTATGTCCAAACAGTCAATCGCCTACCAAATCAAAGCCACAGATGGCCCCGCCCGCACTGGCACCATTCGGATGGCACGCGGGGAGATCCGAACGCCGGCATTTATGCCTGTCGGCACTGCGGCCACGGTGAAAGGGATGAAGCCCGCGAGCGTGCGCGAGACGGGCGCGGATATTATCCTTGGCAATACCTATCACCTGATGCTGCGCCCGGGTGCCGAGCGCATGGCACGGTTGGGCGGACTGCACGACTTCATGAAATGGGACCGCCCGATCCTGACCGACAGCGGGGGGTATCAGGTGATGAGCCTTGGTGACTTGACAACGATCACCGAGGAAGGCGTCGCGTTTAAATCGCACCTTGATGGCTCGCGGCATATGCTCAGCCCCGAACGGTCGATGGAAATCCAGGCGCTGCTCGGGTCGGACATTGTCATGGCGTTCGACGAATGCACGCCGTTCCCTGCGACGCATGATGTTGCGCACCGGTCCATGCTGCGGTCGATGCGTTGGGCACAACGCTCTCGCGATGCGTTCACGAGTGCGGGCGCGCTGTTCGGTATCCAGCAGGGATCGATGTTCGAAGACATGCGCGCCGCTTCGTCCGAAAAACTCATCGAGATCGGCTTTGACGGCTATGCCGTCGGCGGCCTTGCGGTGGGCGAGGGGCAGGACGCGATGTTTGGCGTGCTTGACTTCGCAGTCAACATGCTCCCCGCCGACAAGCCACGCTACCTGATGGGCGTCGGCAAGCCCGATGACATTGTCGGCGCGGTCGAGCGCGGGATCGACATGTTCGATTGCGTGTTGCCGACGCGGAGCGGGCGCAACGGGCAGGCGTTTACTTGGGACGGACCGCTCAATATCCGCAATGCCAAGTTCGCCGAGGATCTGACGCCGCTTGACCCCGAATCGCCGGTTGCGGCGTGGAGCAAGGCGTATCTCCACCATCTTGTCCGGTCGGGTGAAATGTTGGGTGCCATGTTGATGACCGAACATAACCTGTGGTTTTATCAACAGGTCATGGCAGCGCTGCGTTTGGCGATTTCGCGCGGTGAACTGTCCGTTTGGGCGGATCAGTTCCGTGCGCGATACCATGCGCGCCGCAATGAAACTGCCGCATAACCGAAACGTCAGCGACTTCGTTGTGACGCCATGCCTTCACAATCCCCTGCCACCGCAAACGTAGGGCGTATTCTCGCCCGACTCAGTTTTATAGGGGGCTGCGGTGCTCGATCTCGAAGATTTTAGCTACACGGACGGCGACGTCGATACGAACCGGTCGGACAATGGCAGCATCCATGAACTGATCGAAACGCGCTATTCGCGCCGCGCCGCGCTGTTTGGCGGGATTGCCGCAGCGGCGCTTCCCGGTTTTGTGCTGAGCGGATGTGGCGAAGGCAGTTTGACGCCAGCGGGTGTGCAAGTTGGTGCCAGCAGCGTGCAAACCAGCGCGGGCCGCATCGTATCACTGGCCGGCACTGTCGAAGGCGGAACGCCTGCATCAGTCTTGTGGGCGCAGGTCGCGGGACCACCCGTGACGCTCACGGGCGCAAACACGCTGACACCCAGTTTTCAGGCGCCAGCGGTTGCATCGACAACGCCCCTCGAATTTTCGCTGACCGCGACAGCCAGCAACGGTGTGACGTCATTTGCATCAAGCGCGGTTACGGTTGGATTGCCGCAGCTCGGCTTTGCTGCTGTGTCCAAAAGCCTCGCCGATGTGGTGACGGTACCTGCCGGATATAGCGTGTCAGTGCTCTATCGTCTCGGCGACCCAATCAATGCGGCAACCGCAGCCTATGCCAATGACGGGACCGACAGCAATTTTGCGTCGCGCTCGGGCGATCACCACGACGGGATGTATTATTTCGGGCTGACCGCGACCGGCACAACGCCTGATCCCAACAGCAACACGCGTGGCATTCTTTGTATCAATCATGAGAATATCACGTCGCGCTATCTGCATCCCAATGGCCAGACATCAACGGGGGGCATCCGGCCCACCGCCGAAGTCGTCAAAGAAATCGAATGCCACGGCGTCAGCGTTATCGAAGTCAGCCGCGCGGGATCGACGGGTGCCTGGAGCTATAGCCAGACGTCCGCGCTCAACCGCCGGATCACACCGTTCACACCGATGGAAATCAGTGGACCGGCAAAGGGCAATGCGTTGATGCGCACCCTCTACTCGCCCACCGGCGTCGCTGGTCGCGGGACAATCAACAATTGCGCCAACGGATTCACGCCGTGGAGCACCTATCTGACCTGCGAAGAAAACTGGACGGGCTACTTCCGCCGTGACGCAAGCGATGTCACCGCACGGTCGGCGCGCGAACAAGTCTCACTTGCGCGCTATGGCCGCGGTGCCGCCAGTGCGGGGAACCAGAGCTGGACCACGGCTGCGCCGACCAGCGCGGGCGATACCCGTATCTCGAAATTCAACATCACGATTGATCCGACAAAGCCTGTCGACGGCACTGGCGATTTCCGTAACGAAATCTATCAATATGGCTGGGTCGTCGAAATCGATCCCTATGATCCGGCTTCGACACCGCGCAAGCGCACGGCGATGGGCCGCATGAACCACGAAGGGGCATGGCCGGGCCGTTTCATCGCTGGTGCCAAGCCCGCCTGGTACATGGGCGACGATGCCGGCAGCGAATATATCTATAAGTTCGTGTCATCCGCCCCGTGGGCCGCTGCTGACGCTGTCCTGACCGGGCGGTTTGCCATTGGTGACAAATATTTGGACACCGGCACGCTTTATGTTGCCCGGTTCAATGCCGACGGCAGCGGGCAGTGGTTGCCGATCGTGTTCGGACAGGGGCCGTTGACGGCAGCCAACCCGGCTTATGCGTTTGCGGATCAGGCCGATGTCCTGATCAACACACGCCTTGCTGCGGATGCTTTGGGCGCAACCCGCATGGACCGCCCCGAATGGACAGCGGTCAATCCAAAGACCGGCGAAATGTATTGCACGCTGACCAACGGCCCGACGCGCAACGGCACGACCGTCCCCGTCGATGCCGCCAACCCGCGCGTCTATGTTGATGCGCCATCGACCACGCGCAACAACCGCAACGGCCATATCATCCGACTGCGCGAAACCGGCGATACGACGGAAGCCACGACCTTCACATGGGACATTTATGTCTTTGCCGCGGGATCGGACCTCGACGCAGCCAACATCAATCTGTCGGGTCTGGACGCTACAAACGATATGTCCAGCCCCGACGGCTTGTGGTTCTCGCGCTCGCAAAATGCCGGTGGCGTTGGCGATCCGCTGCTGTGGGTTCAGACCGATGATGGCGCCTACACCGATGTGACAAACTGCATGATGCTCGTCGGGCAGGTTGGTCAGGTCGGTGACGGCGGCACGCGTCAAGTGACAAGTACGCTGGCGAGTGGTGCGACCGTGACGACGACAACGCGGATCGGCGCGGCACCGGGCGCACGATTGCGCCGGTTCCTCGTGGGGCCGAAGGAATGCGAAATCACCGGGGTCGATTCAACGCCTGACGGTCGGACAGTGTTCGTCAATATCCAGCATCCCGGCGAAGACACGGCGACCGGCTTTCCCGCCACTTTCCCGTCGAACTGGCCCGCCAGCCAGACGAATGCCGCTGCTGTCTCGCGTCCACGTTCGGCAACGATTGTCATTACGAAAAATGACGGTGGTGTGGTCGGCGTCTGAGGCAAAAGCGCTGGTGATTGCGGCTGATCTGCGCGATAAATACTCGCGAACGGTGGAGCGGGTATGTTTGGTGCGGATGGGATAGAGCGGCGGCTGTTTCTTGCCGGACTGGGCGCGACAACGCTCCCTTTCGGATCGGGATCAGCCGCCGCAGCCACCCCGATTGTTGCGCCCATATCACTCGAAGGCGGGCGGTTGCTGGTCAGCGCGCGAATTGGGGCCAGCGAACTGTTGCGGTTCGTTATCGATACCGGCACGGGCCGCAATTTTCTGCGCCCCGAAATTGCCAAGCGTTTGAAACTCAAAGTTTTGGGTGGCAGCGTGGCCGGCGGCGTCGGGGGAAAAACCGCGCTGACCGGTATTGTTGAGGCGAGCAACATTCTTATCGCCGATGCCATGCGGCAAAAAACGATGCAGTTTTTAACCTATGATTTCGGGCGCGGCTTCGGCAATGACGCCGCCGGCCTGTTCGCCGCCGGACTACTGACGGCGTACGACTCCGATTTGAATTTCGGCAGCGGTCGCTGGCAGATATGGCCAAAGGGGCGCGAGGGGGTGCCCGCGGGCGTTCTGCTCGAGAGCGCGGCGATCACGGCCAAGGGTGGCTATGGCTCCGAACGAATTTACGTCACGGCCATGATCGACGACCGGCCCTATCGCCTGATGGTCGATACCGGCGCGCCCTCGAGCCTGTTACTCTTTCCGAGGACTGCGGCACGAAGTGGGTTGCTTGCGGGTCGCCGTTCTGCGCCCATCGCGGTTTCGGGATTTGGCGGACGCGCCGAGCGGCTGGCGAAAATAGTGCGTGCCAATCGGTTCGCCTTGGGGCCGCTCGGGTTTGACCGGCCATTTGTGAAGTTGATGGATGAAGACGGACCGGCACTGCCCGATGCCGATGGTTTGATCGGCCTGCCGCTGATCACGATGCTTGACTGGTCGACTGATGTCGGGCGCAGTCAAGTATGGGTGACGCGCAACGCCAACGGACTGGTCGCGGACCGCTATCCACGGTCAGGCCTGTGGCTGGACTCGGTGGCGGGCGGTGGCGTTGTCGTGACTGGCATCGGCACGGGCAGCCCGGCGGCGGCAGCGGGCATTCAGGTTGGCGATGTGGTGACCGAGCCTGCAACGCTGCCCGAGGCGATCCGGCGCATCAACGGTCCTGCCGGTCAGCCCTTTGCCCTGACGACCAAACGTGCCGCCGCGACAACGACACACAGCATCACGCCGCTCTACTATCTTTAGGGCAATAGCCCGAGCCGCGCACGCCGTGACCAGCGGATGACAAGGACAAAGGCCACGAACGCAAGCCCGCTGGCCAAACCGATCCACACGCCCAAGCCCGCGAGCCCCATCGGAAACGCCAGAACCACGCCCACGCCGATCCCGATGACCCAATATCCGATAGCGGCATAAATCATTGGCCAGCGCGTATCCTGTAGGCCGCGCAGCACGCCTGCGCCAACGACTTGCGCGCCGTCGACAATCTGGAACAGCGCGGCGACGCCGAGAAAACCGAGTGCAAGACCAATGACTTCGGCGTTTTTCGGGTTTGCCAAATCGATGAAAATGCCAACCAGCGGGCGCGGGATAAGGACGAGCGTCAGCGCCATGCACGCCATGAATCCCGTGCCCATCGCGAGCGCTGTCCAGCCCGAGCGGTGGATTGCCGCCTTGTCGCGCGCGCCATAGCCGAGGCCAACGCGGACCGTGGCGGCCTGTGCGATGCCCATCGGTACCATGAAAGAAAACGCCGCAATCTGGAGTGCGATGGCATGCGCGGCAATCGAGGCACGGTCGATCAGGCCCATCAGGAAGACGGCGGCGGCAAACACCGTGACTTCAAACGTCAGCGTAATCGCAATCGGCAGGCCGAGGGCCGCCAGCGAACGATACCGCCCCCAATCGGCGCGCCAGAAACGCCCGAAAATCGCATAGCGGCGGAAAGGGTGCATCCGCATGACAACACCGGCGAGTGCAACGAACAGGAACAGGTTTGACAAGGCACTCGCCAATGCCGCGCCTTCCAGGCCCATCCTTGGCAAACCCATGTGACCGAAGATCAGTGCCCAGCCGAGCAGTGCGTTGATTGCAACAGCGCCGAACAACACGACCGTGCCCCAGCCCGGCCGTTCGATTGCCGAAATGAAATTGCGCAACGCGAGCTGGAGGAATGCGGGCAGCAATCCCCACATCAGCACGCGGTTGAAACGGGCTGCTGCGCTGGCCAGATCGCTGTCCTGACCCAGTGCGATCAGGATTGGTTCGCTGTTCCACAATATGGTCCAGCACGGGATGCAAAGCGTCACCGCCAACCACATCCCCTGGCGCACTGTGCGGCGGATGTCGCGGACCGAATGCATTTTGCGCCCGCGTTCGGCGGCCACCATCGGGGCGACGGCAGCAATAAGGCCAAGGCCGAACAGCAGGAAAGGGACATAGAGATTGATCCCGAGCGATCCCGCCGCGAGTTCGTCCGCACCCAGCCGCCCGAGAAAAATCAGATCGGTCGCGTGAATCACCGACTGCGCGAGATTGGCAAGGATAAGCGGCATGGCCAGCGCGAGCATGGCGCGGGACTCGGTGGTCCATGGTGTCGGCGGGGAAGCGGTCATCGCGGTGCCCTATCACTGCCTTGATCACGATGCGATAAGGTCGACCATGCCCGCACTCGGATTCGCCCCCACCGAACGTCTCCGCCGCCGCGTTGTCAGTGATGTCCGCGCGCTGTTCAATGATTCCGCGCGCGGGGAAAAGCCGACGCCGATGTCCGACAACGCGCTCTTCCCGCGGGGATCGGTTATTCGGCGCGTGCATGGTGACGTCACAACGATGATGGTCGGCGGTATTTCGGCGTTGCTGATGCAGATGCTGCACCCGCTTGCGTTGGCCGGTGTGTGGGACCATTCACGCTTTCGCGACGACATGATCGGACGGTTGCGGCGGACGGCGCGCTTCATTGCGGTCACGACCTATGGCGATCGCGACGCCGCCGCCGTGCTGATCGGCAATGTGCGAAGGGCGCATGACGCTGTAAAAGGCGCACGGCCCGACGGTACGACCTATGCGGCAAGCGATCCGCATTTGCTGGCATGGGTCCATGTCTGCGAGGCGGTCAGTTTCCTTGACAGCTGGATCCGCTATGGCGATCCGGGCATGTCACACGCGGACCAGGACCGCTATTTTGCGCAAAGCGCTGTGGTGGCACGGATGCTGGGCGCCGATCCCGTGCCCGAAACACGGGCGGAAGCGGCGGCAATCTTTCAGTCGATGCGGCGTGAATTGCTGGTCGATGCACGGACGCGCGAGGTTTGCACGCTGATCCTGAAGCAGCGACCCGACGATGCGCGGGGCGCCATGGCGCAAAGCGTGATCAGCGATGCGGCCGTCGCCCTGCTACCCGGCTGGGCGCGCGCCATGCACGGGTTCCGCCCTTCGCCGTTCAAGGCACCGCTGGTTCACCTCGGGACGTTGAGCATGGCGCAGACACTGCGCTGGGCCTTTGCTGGCGAATATCGCCAAACGGCGGATTAACGCAGCTTTATACCAAGGAACCCCGGTAGCGGGCCGTTCCAGCCGCCCTCTTCTTCATCGCTGTCGTCCACAGGTGCGGGCACAATGCGTTGTTGTCTGGGTTCTGGCTTGAGCGTGCGTGGAGCAGCTTCTGGCTTGTCGGCTCGCGGTTCAACATTCTTGCGCGGACGGCGGGCGGGCTTTTCAGGAGCGGGGTCGGCAACATCTGCACGCGGCGAAGCGGCCACCTTGCCCACCCGCTCGATTTTTGTGCTCGTCAGCTTTTCGATCTGCGCGACCGCTTCGGCGTCTTCGGGCGTCATCAGCGTGAATGCCTTGCCGGTGGCGCCAGCGCGCCCCGTGCGGCCGATGCGGTGGACATAGTCATCGGGATGCCACGGCACGTCATAGTTCACGACGTGGCTGACGCCTTTCACGTCCAATCCGCGTGCTGCAACGTCGGAGGCGACGAGGACCGTGATCTCGCCTGCCTTGAACCGGTCGAGTTCCTTGATCCGCTCGGACTGGTCCATGTCACCCTGGATTTGCCCTGCTTTGAACCCGGCGCGTGACAGGCTCTGCGACAGTTCGCGCACCGTCGTCTTGCGGTTTGAAAAGACGATCGCGGTCGTCACGTCGCTGGCACGCAGAATGTCGATCAGCGCGTCTTTCTTACCGCGCGACGAGACTTCGACAATGCGCTGCTCGATCTGGAGATTGGCCGATGCGGGGCGCGAGACTTCGATTTGTTTCGGATTACTCAGGAACTTGTCGGCAAGCTTCTTGATCGGTCCGGGCATGGTCGCCGAAAACAGCAGTGTCTGGCGCGTCGCGGGCAGCTTTGTGCAGATTTCCTCGATGTCGGGGATGAA
>JANOZQ010000432.1:0-4978 GCA_031429555.1 Sphingomonas sp.
CACCCAGGTCGATCTGATCGCGCTCGTCGAACGGCTCAATGCTGATCCCACGGTGGACGGCATTCTCGTCCAGTTGCCGCTGCCCAAACATATCGATGACTTGGCAGTCATCAGCACCATTGATCCTGACAAGGACGTCGACGGCCTGCATGTCGTCAATGCCGGAAGGCTCGCTTCGGGATTGCCGGGGCTGGTCAGCTGCACGCCGCTGGGCTGCATGATGCTGATTCAGGATCAGCTGGGTGACGTGTCGGGCATGAACGCAGTCGTCGTCGGGCGGTCGATCCTTGTCGGCAAGCCGGTCGCGCAATTGCTGCTTGCGGCCAATTGCACCGTGACGATGGCGCATAGTCGCACTCAAAATCTTGCGGACGTTGTGCGCCGCGCCGATATTGTGGTCGCGGCAGTCGGTCGCCCGGAAATGGTCAGGGGCGACTGGATCAAGCCCGGTGCCTGCGTCATCGATGTCGGTATCAACCGCGTTGACGGCACATTGATCGGCGATGTTGCTTTTGACGAGGTTAGCGCGGTCGCCGGGTCGATAACCCCGGTGCCCGGCGGCGTCGGGCCGATGACAATTGCCTGCCTGCTTAAAAATACGTTGACTGCCGCGCAACGTCGCCAAGGAATGACAACATGATCCTCATAGCTCTTGCCGCTGCAAGCGCCGCTGTGCCAACACATACCGATGCCGTTGCCGCTGCCGAGCGCGCCTTTGCCCGCCGTGCGCAGGCCGAGGGGCAGTGGAAGGCCTTCCGCGCCACTGCCGCGCCCGATGCCCTGATGTTCGTGCCCGATGTCAAGCTGGCGAGCGCCGCTCTGGCCAACGCGACAGAGCCTGCCGTGCCCGTGATGTGGTGGCCCGGCACGGTTGCCGCATCCTGCGACGGCACCTTGGGATTCTCGACCGGACCGTGGGTGCGCGCGGCATCAGCGGGGGTGGGTACCTATACGACGATCTGGCGCAAGATGGCCGATGGCTATCGCTGGCGGATGGATCATGGCCGCAATACGCCCAAGCTGGTTGCGGCGGGGGACAAGCCTGCTGTCATCACCACGACCTGCGAAGGCGCGTCGGCAACGGGGGCGGCGGCACGCAGTGTTGCCTATGACCGGCTCGCCGCCAGCGTCGCGGCCAAGGCGGGGGTCGATGGTGCGGCGGCGTTTGCCACCGATGCCGCTGCCGATGTCCTGGTACAGGCCGAAAATGCTATGCCGGCGCGCGGTCCCGCTTCCCTGCCCAAGACTAAATTTGGTGCAGCGCTCGCCTCGGGCCATTCGGACGACTGGACGCTGGCTTGGGCGAGCCGCGCGCTGATTGGCGGCGAGGCGGGTGCGCATGACCTGCGCGTCTGGCAATGGCGTGGCAACGACGGGTGGAAGCTGGTCGTTTATGAAACAATAGGCGTCAAATGATCGAACTTTTCATTTCGGCGTTCGTGACTTTTTTCGTGGTCATCGACCCGCCGGGCTGCGCGCCGATTTTCGCCAGTCTGACGTCTGGCGCACCGCCCGCACACCGCCGCAACATGGCGATCCGGTCGGTCGTTGTCGCGGCATCCATCCTTTTCGTTTTTGCCATCTTCGGCGAAGGGTTTCTGGGCGCGCTCGGGATCAGCCTCGATGCTTTCCGAATCGCTGGCGGCATCATGCTGTTCATCATCGCGCTTGAAATGGTGTTCGAAAAGCGCACCGAACGCCGCGAGAACCGCGCGCAGGACGTCATGGACAGCGACCAGGAGGATATATCGATCTTCCCGATGGGCATCCCGATGATCGCGGGGCCGGGATCGATCGCGAGCGCGATGTTGCTGACCTCACGCAGCAATGGCTTGCCCGAAAGCCTGACGGTTTTCGGTGCGCTGGCGGCAGTCTTGCTGTTGACGATGCTCTGCTTGCTGGTCGCCGGACCGCTTATGAAGTTGCTCGGCAACAAGCTCGAAGCCATGATAACGCGGATCCTGGGCGTCATCCTTGCGGCGCTTGCAACACAGTTCGTGATTGACGGACTGAAAGCGAGTTTTCTGGTCTAGCGGATAGCCCAGACCAGCAGCGGCGACCCCTTTGGCATTGCAACGGGCGTCAGCCAGTCGAAACGCTCACCCTTTGCCAGCCGTGCGTAAAAACCGGCTTTATGGCGATAACGGTGCACCGTTGATTCGCTCATATTGGGGCAGGTCATCAGCAGCGTTGCACCATGCCGCAGCATGATTGTCCGCGCAGCCTCTGGCGTGCCGCCGAACGCATGGTGGACGTCGAGGATCGCATCGCCATTGCGGTGATACGGCCCCGCCACCGCTTTGTGGTGTGTCACCGTAATAAGGCGCGGGCCGAGGTCCACAAATGTGAAGATTGTCGTGGCAGGGAACCGTGCAATGCCTTTCATGGCACTTAACGACGGACAGCGGCTGTTGGCGCGGTTGATTGCTTGATCGCTGTTGGCCGCTTTCTTTGGCTTCTCATCGGGGACGTTGCTGACAACCAGCGCGGTCGCGATGCCCGAAAGAACGAGAAAAGCACCGACAACGCCGAAGGTCCGAACGAAAATGGATCGATGGTTGGCGAGTTTGGGGAGAACCGCCCAGCACAATGCGGTTGCGCCGGGAATGCCCATAAGCTGCGCCGCCGGACCCTGGCGCGTCTGCCACAGAACGAGCAGTAGCGAGATCAGTGAGACAAACGCGACCGGTGCCCAAGCGCCGAATTGACGCGTGCCCCAAGCGCGCCATGCCGACCAGAAGCTGCCGACAACACCGACGACAGGGAGCGAAATGACGGTCGCCACGGTCGTCCACGGTTGCGTGTAAAGCGGTTTCGCTTCGCGGACATTACTGAACCAGATGCGCACAAGTTCATCACTGATCTGTTCGGGCCGGTCGATGCACTGCGGCCAGGCATAAGCAAAACCGCCGACGAGTAGCGCGCCGCCGAACGCCGCCGCGCCGAGGCGGATGAGCGGTTTGTGCTCTGACAAGAACGATAATGCCACCGCAAGCGCGCCCGCCACCACCATCGTCGTCAGCCATATGGGCGACAACACATCGCATCGCGGCACCGCATTGTCATAGGACGCGAACCCCAGATAACCGAGAATGCAGCCCAGCCCGAGCGCAGCCCCACAGGCGCGCATCCGCATCGCTTCGTCGCGTTCCCAGATCCAGTGAAGCACGACTGCACCGCCGGTAATCGCAAGGAACGGCACCAGCTCGAGCCCGATCGTCAGCGAGACCGCGCTCGACAGGCCCATGGTCAGCCCGCCACGCCGGACGTTGCCGTCGGCGAGCCCCGCAATCGTGATCACCAGCATCGCCAGTTGCCAGCCATGATGATCGACCCGCAACGGCATGAACATCAGCATCGCCACCTGACAAGCGAGCATCAGTCCCGCTGCCACTGCAAATGCCTCCGGTGCGACCAGCCGCCGCACGGCGATACCCATGGCAAACATCGCAACGAGCAACGGGATAAGCGGGGCGATCGCTGCCGACACTTTCTGCGCAATCAACGTCCCAAAAAACGGCTGAACGATCAACTGGATCGCCGCAATCGG
This sequence comes from Sphingomonas sp., assembly GCA_031429555.1. Taxonomy (GTDB): domain Bacteria; phylum Pseudomonadota; class Alphaproteobacteria; order Sphingomonadales; family Sphingomonadaceae; genus Sphingomonas_O. Next base: position 3,551 of record JANOZQ010000432.1, read on the forward strand.
GAGATCGACGAGCCGCGTCCAGTGCATGTTGAAACCGCCGGGCGGATTGAGCTTATACTGGCGCAGGTCATACCAGCCCTGCCCGTTCAGCAGCGCACGGACCTGAGCCATGCGCATATTGTCGTCGGTATCGCCAAGACCATAAGCAAGGATCGGTTGCCAGCGCATCACGAGGAAGGCGATGCAGGCGAGCACCCAGATGAGGACCAGCCAGCGCTTCCAGTGCTTGAGCGCCAGATTTTCAGTCCCACTCATCAACGCTTCCCCTGAACCACCCGCGCCATTAAGGGGCGAACGCACCCCTGCCAAGCGGAGCGACATGTTAGACCGACTGCCCCTAAGCAATGATCAACGCACCCTGCTCGGGCAAGTGCTGCGCTACGGCATCACTGGCGGGATCGTGACAGCTTTCGGCGTGGCGGCTTATCTGGTCGCCGTGGGGTGGGGCAATGTCCCGCCGCTCGGGTCGAACGTCATTGCCTACTTGGTATCGATGGCGCTTGGCTATTTCATGCATGCGCGCTTCAGTTTCCGCGAAAGCAGCGGCGAGGCTTCGGTGCAGCAGGGCGGGAAGTTTTTCATTACCTCGGGGATTAGTTTTGCGCTGAACAGTCTGTTTGTCTGGCTGTTCACGGACATCATGGGGTGGGATGATCGCTCGCCGGTGATTGCGATGATCTTTATCACGCCCGTTATCTGTTTCGTGATCTACCGCAAATGGGTTTTCGCCTGATGGAACATGAAACCTATGCCGGGATGGCCCAGCATGATTCGACGCATTGGTGGTATGTTGCGCGGCGTGACGTGCTCGCAAGTGTCATCACCAACCAGGTGAAGCTGCCGCCCGCGCCCATGATATTGGAAATCGGCTGCGGCACTGGCCATAATCTGGCGATGCTGTCTCGGTTTGGTGACATCGATGCGGTGGAACTTGATGATTACGCACGCGGCGTCGCGACCGAACGGTTCGGGCGCCCGGTGACCAACGCGATGCTGCCCGAACTGGCCGGCATCCCCGAGCAGCATTATGATCTTGTCGCGCTGCTCGATGTGCTCGAGCATGTCGAGGATGACCGGGCGGCCCTGAAAGCCATTGCAACGCGGCTCCGCACCGGCGGGTCGATCCTGCTGACTGTTCCGCAATATCCGTGGATGTGGACCGGCCATGACGCGGCGAGCCACCATTTCAGGCGCTACACCAAAGCAACGCTGCGCCAAGCCGCCGACGAAGCGGGGCTCAAACTTGACCTGCTCCAGAGTTTCAACAGCCTGTTGTTTCCGCTCGCTGTCGTCGACCGGCTTGCTGCGCGTGTGACCGGGCGGACGGGAAGCGATGACACGCCGCCGCCTGCTCCGATCAATTCGCTATTTTCAAAAATCTTTGCGCTTGAGCGTCACTTGATCGGGCGCGTGCCGATGCCGCCGGGG
>JANOZQ010000433.1:0-1582 GCA_031429555.1 Sphingomonas sp.
AAAATGCCACCATTGTGCATATACACCAATCGCCCTTTAGGATCGATCACGCCCGCTCGCCCGCCCATTGCCTTAAACGTCGCATCGTAAAAGGTCTTTGACCGGGCAACGTCGTTCGTGCCGACCATCATATGACTGAACATTCCGTTTCTCCTTAAAAAACAACAACGCTTCGGATTGATTCGCCCGCGTGCATCAAATCGAACCCTTTGTTGATTTCGTCCAACGTCAGCGTGTGCGTGATCATCGGGTCGATCTCGATCTTGCCATTCATATACCAGTCGACGATTTTCGGCACATCCGTCCGCCCCTTCGCGCCGCCAAACGCCGTGCCGCGCCAATTGCGCCCGGTGACAAGCTGGAACGGCCGCGTGCTGATTTCCTTGCCTGCTTCGGCCACGCCGATGATAATGCTCGTGCCCCAGCCGCGGTGGCAGGCTTCGAGGGCCTGACGCATCACGTCGGTGTTGCCCGTGCAGTCGAATGTATAGTCCGCGCCGCCATCGGTCAGCGCAACCAGATGCGCCACGATATCTCCGTCAATGTCCCTGGGATTGACGAAATGCGTCATCCCGAACTTGCGTCCCCATTCTTCACGGTCGGGATTGATGTCGACGCCGACAATCATGTTCGCACCAGCCATCCGCGCGCCTTGCAACACGTTCAGCCCGATCCCGCCAAGCCCGAAAATGATGACATTGTCACCCGGTTGGACTTTGGCGGTGTTGACCACGGCGCCGACGCCCGTCGTTACCCCGCACCCGATGTAACAGCTCGTCTTGAACGGCGCATCGGTGCGGATTTTCGCCACGGCGATTTCGGGCACCACCGTGAAGTTCGAAAACGTCGAGCAGCCCATGTAATGGAAAACCGGCTGCCCCTTATAACTGAACCGCGACGTCCCGTCGGGCATAAGCCCTTTCCCCTGCGTCGCGCGGATTGCGGTGCACAGGTTGGTCTTGCCGCTGAGGCACGATTTACACTGGCGGCATTCGGGCGTGTAGAGCGGGATGACATGATCACCGACCGAAACGCTGGTCACGCCCGCGCCGGTCTCGCGGACGATCCCCGCCCCTTCATGGCCCAGCACACTGGGAAAAATGCCCTCCGAGTCCAGCCCGTCGAGCGTATAAGCATCGGTGTGGCAAATCCCCGTCGCCATGATTTCGACGAGCACTTCGCCCGCCTTAGGACCTTCCAGATCAAGCTCCACAATCTCGAGCGGCTTTTTCGCTTCAAAGGCAACGGCGGCGCGGGTTTTCATATGTGGCGGGCTCCCAGAACTCAGTCATCTCCCTGCCGCCGCAGCCGCTGCAACGCAAGCCAGACGGCGACGATCACCACCGGCGCAGCCAGCCCCGTTGCCAGCGACGCATCAAAGCGCGGATAACTATGCTCGAGAGCTTTCAGCGGATAGCTGAGCAACGACACGGCATAATAAGAGATCGCAGCCACCGATAACCCTTCGACCGCGCGTTGCAGCCGGATCTGGGTCAGCGCACGATTGTCCATCGATTTGAGCAGCGCAGCACTTGTTGCTTCGGCCTCGATCTCGATCCGCGTACGCAGCATCTGGCCCGTG
>JANOZQ010000434.1:0-1650 GCA_031429555.1 Sphingomonas sp.
CCCACGGGACCGCGCAAGGCAAGGGGCGCCGCGCCCCCTGCGATAGCCGCCGCCAGCGGCTGATTGATACATCCGGGGTTTGCAGGCTGAAGCAATGAAGGCTGCCCGGCCGATCCCGCCAGCCCGGCCACCACGACGCAATTGGCATAGCGTTCGAAATCGGTGCCATATTCAAGGTTGTCGCGCAGCTTCAGGACTTCATTGGCATAATAGCCGCCGATCAACCAGTCGAGCTTGTCGTCGAATGCAGTCCCCTGAAGGCGAAGTTCCTGCGTGAAAGTCTGGAAGCTCTGGCGTTGCGCGTTGGCATCGGTGCCGGGACGCTGCAGAATTGACAAATTATTGTAGTCGGCATCCGTTCCGCGAACCAGTTTCCAGTCGCGATAGGCAGTGATCGACGTCAGATTGATGTCGCCAAAGCTGTAATTGAGTTCGCCCGACACGCCCCAATCCTTGACGTCGCCACGATAGTTAATGCCGGGCGTAATCGAGACATCGCGCTTGAAAGTATCGTCGCTGATGATTCCACCCAGCGCGCGTTCGATCCCGGCAATCGAGTTGGGGCTGAAGATAAGGCTGCCGTCGGTCGCGCGCGACACGTTCTGGCCGGGCAAATAAGTCGCGCCGCAGCACTCTTCCTTGCGGTCGGCATAGTCTCCGATGATGCGGACCGAAAGGTCGTCGCTCGGCTGGAACAACACTTGCCCGCGCACGAGCCAGCGGTCGCGATTGTTGATCCGGCGGCCCGACACGACGTCTTTCAGGAAGCCGTCGCGTTTGAAATAAATCCCGTCGAGGCGCGCTGCGATCGATTCGCTCAAGGGACCCGTTACTCCACCGCCGACGCGGATCGTTTCATAATTGCCGTAGGTTGCCTCTCCCGTCGCACCAAAGTTGAACGAAGGCTTGGCTGTGATGACCGAGATCAGACCGGCCGACGCGTTGCGGCCGAACAACGTGCCCTGCGGTCCGCGAAGGACTTCGATACGGTCAATCGCGCCGAGTTCCGAAAGGCCGACACCGGCACGGTTGCGATAGACGCCGTCGACGAACGTGGCGACCGAACTTTCAAGCCCGGGGTTGTCGCCAACGGTGCCGATGCCGCGGATGCGCGCGCCGCCGGCAGCGGCTTCCGACGAGGTCGATGACACGAGCAGTGATGGTGACAATTGGTTCAGCGCGCGGATGTCGCTGGCACCTGAGTTGGCGAGGCTTTGCGCGGTCACTGCGGACACAGCGAGCGGAATGTCCGACAGCGCTTCGGAACGGCGGGTCGCGGTGACAATGATGTCGCCGGTCGCGCCTTCGTCGGTGGTCTGTGCTTCCTGTGGCACAGGGGCTTCCTGAGCGAATACCGGCGCCGCAAAGGTGCACGCTAGAATCACGGGCGCAGCCGACAGCATCAAGCGAAATTTGGGCATCATTCTCTCCTCCAAACACCGGACTTTTGCCATCCGTTCGTGCGCTGGTTACAATGATTGTCGCAACGCTGCCAGCGGCGCGCTGAAAAGGCCACAGTTTTCCGAGGAAACGCGGCTTTTTTGCAACAGTGTGACAATCCGACTGGCGGCTTCCGTTATGAAAAGCCTTTATTTCGGCGAGAGCACCATCAGCATCTGACGGCCTTCCATGCGCGGATAGGCTTCGACC
>JANOZQ010000435.1:0-2722 GCA_031429555.1 Sphingomonas sp.
GCGCGCACCTGTAATAAGCCTGCTGCCCGCCTTGCTATGTCAGCGAGATCGATGTTTTCGATATCAGGCTTAAAGTCGGCGCGCTCGACGGCTTGCAAATCGCCCAGATCATCGACCAGCGCGAGCAAATGCCGCGCGGCACTGGCAATATCGCCGGCATAATCGGCATAATCACGGCGCAACGGCCCTTCGTTCTGTTCACGGATCGAGTCGGCATTCGCGACGATCCGGCCAAGTGGTGCTCGCAGCGCTTTTTCGAGGCGGTCGGCAAACGCCATGTCGACAGGAGGATCAAACGGGAGTTCGCCGGCGAGTGATTGCAGCGGTATACTTGTCGCCCGTCCGTCAAATCCGAGGAAGCGGCCATCGTCACCGGTGCGCACTTTGGCTGAAAGTAGAATCTCGGCATCGGGTTGATCGCGACGGGTCGCGCGTTGGTCGATCAGGTCATGGGCCCCTGCGATTGCTGCGATGACCGGCAAATCGCCGTTTTCATCTTCGAGCAGCCGCACGATGCGGGTGAGCGGTTGACCGATAAGCGCCGGATCACCGAACGACAGACCGGTCAGGCGAAGCGCAGCATCCGTCGTCCACGTCCAGCCCTCGCTTGCCGCCGCGACCGCAAGATCGCCGTCCAGCTGAGGCATCAGCCACGGCGCGCGTTGTGGCCGGATAGCCCAGCCCCCAACCGACAGAATAACTGTCTCGCCATCAGGCCGCGCACGAACCCAGATGTCGAGGTCATGATCGCCTTCTGCAACAACCACACTGCGCGACACCAATATTCCTAGCGTACGTGCCAGCCGCGCCATCGACGCAAGGGGCGGAATCGCGAGTATGTCACCAAGGCCAGCCCCGGCGCGAGTCTGCAACTCAAGGAGTCGCGGATCAGCCGCCAGCAACCGACCGGCGCCGTCAACACGCGCAACGCTTGATTCAGCCATTTTTCAGGCCTGAAATGAAGGCGAGAAGCACCATAAATGCACCCGTAAGCCCTCACGGTTAAGGTCGTGCTAAGGCTTTTCGTATGGCAACGCCCAGACTGAGCGCCGCATGCGCCGCACTGACTGCAAGCGCTGCAACAGGTGAACCAACGACGAGACCGATGATACAGATAAGCGCATGTCCGCCCGGATCGCTGCGCCAGCGGGTAAATTTGGAATCATCCCGCACAAGGGGTGCGGCAAGCCATGTCGCACCGACGATGACCAGTGCGAGAACAAGACATCCCCATTGTGCACTGCGCAGCGTGAGTGTCGTCCCCATCGCCAGAACTACAATTATCGCCGCCGATGCACGCACCGGGAAACGAAACTTATCCCACTGCGTCGTCCCGGCTCCGGCCCGCGTGCCAATCGCTCCCGCGACATCGCATGCGAGACCCATCAGCAGGACGACAAGCGAGGCAATAATCCAACCTGCCAGCGCACTGGTCACCGCCATGCCACAAAAGACAAAACCTGCCAGCGTCACCCAGTGTCCCTGAATGCCCAATTCGCCCGCAATCTTTGCCAGAAGCCGCGCAACGGGTGCGACTGCCCACCGCGTTCCCCATCCGGCGTGATCAACGGGCGATCCCGCCACAAGCCGACGACCTGCGATCTGCGCCGCCGCGGGCGTATCGACGATGATGAGTTCGCCCCCAGCGTCTTCGGGCGTCAGCGTTATCCGCGCCGCCCCTTCCTGGACAGCGCGGCGCATAAGTGTCGATGCCAAGTCCCAATCGCCGACCATCGCTGCCGTTCGCCGCAACAGGCCGCCGTCGATCCGCGCAATGCCCGTCCAGCGTGCCGTCGGGTCGATGAGTTCGTAGCGATCATTGGCGGGCTCGTCACGAACGCATAGCAAGACGGGCTCGTCACTCGCCACCACCGATGCGAGCCGGTCCGCCGAAACGACCACATCGGGCGCGATGATCAGAACCGCTTCGTCTGGGTGGATGAGTTCGGCAGCATCGCCAACAGTCCGGGCAATATCAACGCTCAGTCCCTCGCCACGCAGCCGGTCAACCGTCGCGAGCAACGTCGATGTGACACGCTCGACATAGATGACGGCGTGACCCACACCTGCGGCCCGCGCGCGGCGAAGCTGGAATTCGATTTTGTCCGCGCCCAATATGTGCGGGCCAGCGGTCTCTCCGGCAATCAACAAGGCGGCCAACGGCAAAACTCGATTCCCCTGCGGCCCGACCGCTCTCGATTACCTTAGACCATGTTGCGCCGCGATGGCACCCTAAAGGTCAAGCGCGGCAATCGACCGTTCGATTCTGCGGAGCAATGCAGGATCAATGCCGTCCGATTGCGCGGCCTGTGTCGCGACATCCATCAGGCGAATCGCCCCGAAACTTGCCGCAAGACTGTGCAGCCGTGTTGCTGCGCTGCGCCAATCCTGAACCGACCCTGCGCGCGACAATGCCGCCAGATGCCCCGTAGCACTAGCAAGAAATGCGCCGCGTAATTCGGCGATCAGGCTGGGTTCGTCACCCACGGCAGCCGCCAAGGCTGCTTCCAATGCTCCGGGATCATATGCCATGAAATTGACCTAAGGCATGCTCGTTTAAGGAGTGGTTGACGCCGTGCCTTCCTGCGCGTTTCGCAATTCAAAAATATTATGGTAAACATTCCGTCATGAACGGGGTCACGCAAGTGGTTGGTCTCTGGCCAAACCAGAATCAGGACGAACGCGCCGACGATGCGCCGCTCGATCTGCATGATTATGCTAT
>JANOZQ010000436.1:0-2464 GCA_031429555.1 Sphingomonas sp.
GCCATGCTCCACAGCGGCAGCGACCAGACAGCGTGGTCGGCGTAGTCGGGGTCATGCCGCGCGCGGTCCATTGCCGAGCCGAGCGCCGCGCCGGTTGAAAGCAGGGCAAGGCTAGGGTTAGCATTTTCCGTCGCAACGGGAATCCAACGGCCCGGCGCGACATCGGGAATTTCGGCGTGAAAGACCGGCTCGCCCGCTTTGCCAATGCGCAGATAGGACGGCTGGGGGTTGGCCACGAGATAGCGCAGGCAGGCGCGCACTTCATGCGGATCGCCAGGTGCGGCAATGAGCATATTGGGCATCGTCCGCATCAGCGCATAATCCTGCACGGCATGGTGCGAATAGCCGAGCGCGCCGTAGGCTACGCCGCCGCCAACCGCGACCACGGTGACAGGCAGCTTATGATAGTCGACATCGTTGCGCACCTGTTCGGCGCAGCGGAACGTCGGGAAATTGGCAATCGAATACGTGAAGACATGATAGCCTTCGGACGCCATGCCCGCGGCAAGGCCGGTCATATTCTGTTCGGCAACACCTGCATTGATGAAACGATCCGGAAAGCGGTCGGCAAACGGCTCGATCACCGAAAAGCCGAGGTCGCCGACGACAAGCGCGATGTTGTCGTGAGTTTCGGCGAGTGTGACGAGTTCGTCGATGAAAGCGCTACGCATGGGTTTCGACCTCCGCCAGCGCATCGGCAAGCTGGGTGGCATCGGGGTTTTTATAATGCCATTTCACTTCATTTTCCATGAAACTGACGCCCTTGCCCTTGGTTGTGTGCGCGATCAGCATTGACGGCATGCCGGGTGACCACGGTGATGCGGATAGCGCGGCTTCGAGCGCAGCATGGTCATGCCCATCGACCTCGCGCACAGCCCAGCCGAACGCGGTCATCTTGTCGGCCAGCGGCTCGAGGCGCAGCGTCGATTCGACCGAGCCGAGGCTTTGCAGTTTATTGTAATCGACGATTGCCGTCAGCCGGTCGAGCTTATGATGCGCGGCAAACATGAAGGCTTCCCAGTTGCTGCCTTCGCCCAATTCGCCGTCGCTGAGCTGGACGAACGTCCGCCACGCGTCGCCACGCCGTTGCGCCGCCGTTGCCTTGCCAACGCCGAACGGCAGCGCATGGCCGAGCGCGCCGGTTGAAAACTCGACGCCGGGCACTTTGTGGCTGATGTGCTGCATGAGCGGCGAATGATCGGCGCCGTAGGTTTCAAGTGTTTCGAGCGGGAAAAAGCCGCGCCGCGACAGTGCTGCATAGACCGCGACACAGGCATGGCCCTTGCTGAGCAAAAACCGGTCGCGGTCCGCCCATACGGGATTTGACGGATCGACGTTGAGCACCGACCCATAAAGCACCGCGACAATGTCAGCGATCGAAAGTGCGCTGCCAATGTGTGATGCCTTGGCCCGCGCCACCATCTTGAGCGCGTCCATGCGGATGTGTTTGGCCAGCGTCCGGGTATCGGTCGTGGCGAATTGCGCGGGCGGGATAGCGATTGTCATGCTGCCGATGTGAACAATCATGGCTAAGATTTTCTTAACACCCGTTGATTATTCGGTAGCAATTCCCCGGCTATCGGGGTTTCGGAGACCGATATATGCCTGCCTCGCGCGCCTGCCCCGTTTGCAATGCCGGCGATGACCGCGCCGTGCCGTTTCTGGCGCACAATATCGACGAGACACGTATCGACGCGTCGAGTTTTGCGTCGCGCAAAACGCCCGAATATATGAACCATGAAATGGTGCGCTGTTCGGTGTGCGACCTTGTCTATGTCGCCCGTCCGCCCAGCCAGGACGATCTGGCAGAAAGTTACCATGCCGCCGATTATGACAGTGCCGAGGAAGCCGAAGACGCCGCCAACGCCTATATCCGCGCCATCGCGCCGGTGCTCGGCAAGCTTAAAGGGCGCTGCGATGCGGCGCTTGAGATTGGCACGGGGACAGGCGCATTTCTTGAACGGCTGCACGCGGCCGGGTTCAAAACGCTGGTCGGCATCGAGCCTTCTGTTGCGGCAATCAAAGCCGCGCCCGCAAACCGCAAGGACTGGATCGTCGAAGGCATTTTCGAAGCCGATATGTATCCGCCCGCCAGCTTTGACCTGATCACTTGTTTCATGACGCTGGAGCATGTGCAGGATCCAGGCGCGCTCGTTGCGGCGGCGCACAAAATGCTGCGTCCGGGCGGCGTGTTTGTCGCGGTCACGCATGACTATCGTGGGTGGGTGAACCGTCTGCTCGGCAAGCGGTCACCGATTATCGACATCGAACATATGCAGCTTTTTTCGGCGCAAAGTTCGACGCAATTGCTGGCGCTGCGCGGCTATGGCGATGTGGGCACGCGGCAATTCCAGAATGCCTACCGGTTGAGCTACTGGTTGCGGCTGGTGCCGATCCCTGCGGCGCTCAAATCAGCGACGATTGCGGTCGTCAAACGGACGCCTTTTGACCGCTTCAGAATCGC
>JANOZQ010000437.1:0-2363 GCA_031429555.1 Sphingomonas sp.
CTTGCCGTCCTCGCCTTCTTCCTCCTGAAGGTCGATCACCAAAACCCGTTTGGGCACGCCTACTTGCACCGCTGCCAGTCCGATGCCCGGCGCGGCATACATCGTCTCGAACATGTCGGCGATGAGTGCGCGCAAATCATCGTCCACGCCGTCAACCGGCGTGGAAATCACGCGCAACCGTGGATCAGGTGCTTCGAGGATCGGAAGGATTGCCATAAGACTCTCAGGTATGAAGCCGTCGCCCGCGCGTCAAGCCACCGGCCGCCGCGCGCGGAGTGCCTGTGCCAGAGTGCCGTCATCAAGATAATCGAGTTCCCCGCCAACCGGAAGCCCATGCGCGAGTTGCGTCAGCCGCACCGGAAATGTCTCGAGCCGATCCGCAATATAATGCGCCGTCGTTTGCCCCTCGAGCGTCGCATTCATCGCCAGCACAATTTCATCGACACCGCCCGCCCCCACACGCGCAACGAGCCGGTCGATGGTCAAATCTTCCGGCCGCACCCCGTCAAGCGCCGACAACCGCCCGCCCAGCACGTGGAACCGTCCCGGAAACAAGCGTGACCGTTCCAAGGCCCACAGATCCGCCACCTCTTCGACCACCGCAATCGACCGGTCGTCGCGGCGCGGGTCGGCACAGATACCGCAGGGGTTGGTGGTATCAATGTTCCCGCAGATCCCACATTCCGCGAGCCGCTCATCCACCCGCTCAAGCGCGCGCAACAACGGCACCAGCGCGCCTTCGCGCTTTTTCAGCAAATGCAGCACCGCGCGCCGCGCCGACCGTGGCCCCAATCCGGGGAGCCGGGCGAGCGCTTGCGACAATGCTTCAATTTCGGGGGATGCCATATACACCCGCTAAGGCTTGACGGGGCAAAACAAAAGCCGTTCGGAGATCGGCATGCGCATCATCTTCATGGGAACCCCCGAATTCGCTGTCCCCAGCCTCGATGCGCTGTTCGCGGCGGGGCATGACGTCGTGGCGGCTTACACACAGCCACCGCGCCGTGCGGGCCGTGGCAAGGCACTCACACCCTCGCCCGTCCAGCTACGGGCAGATACGTTGGGCATCGAAGTCCGCCACCCCGTATCGCTCCGCCACGGCGAAGCACAAACGGCGTTTTCAGCGCTCAACGCCGACGTTGCCGTCGTCGCAGCTTATGGCCTGATCCTCCCGGAGTTCATACTCGATGCGCCGAAACATGGCTGTATCAATGTCCACGCCTCGCTCCTCCCGCGCTGGAGAGGGGCGGCACCGGTCCACCGGGCCATCCTTGCGGGCGACACGTTGACGGGCGTGACGATCATGCAAATGGAGGCCGGGCTCGACACTGGCCCGATGCTGGCAACTGTCGAAACAGAAATCGGTAGCAAAAATATTGGACAGTTGACCGACGAACTCGCGATGCTCGGCGCGACACGACTTATCGACGTCCTCGCCAACTTGTCGGCGTTCCCGCCAACACCGCAACCCGAACAAGGCGTCCTCTACGCGCCCAAGATCGACAAATCCGAAAGCCGCCTCGATTTTCTGACCAGCGCGACACAAGTTGTCCGCCAAATCCGCGCCTTTGCTCCGAATGCCTATGTTGAGCATGCGGGCGAACGCATTCGAATCCTCGAAGCCGAAGCCCTTATTACGCCCGACAGCAACCGTCCCGGCACGGTAACCGGCGACGGCCTCGCCATTGCTTGTAATCCCGGCACAATCCGTCCGCTTCTCGTCCAACGTGCCGGACGCGGCGTGATGACACCCGCCGACTTCCTTCGCGGCTTCCCCATCCCCGTCGGCACCCGCCTGACATGAGATTCAAGATCATCGTCGAATATGATGGCCGCCCCTTCATGGGCTGGCAGCGGCAGAGCCACGGCCCCACGGTTCAGGCCGCCATCGAAGACGCTGCACAAACTATCCTGCAGGAACGAGTAGCCGTCCACGCCGCTGGCCGCACCGACGCAGGCGTCCACGGCCTCGGCATGGTCACGCATCTGGACGTTGCCCGCCTGATCACGCCGTTTCGACTGATGGAGGGACTCAATGCGTGCCTCCGCCCGCACCCCGTCGCGATCCTGTCTTGCGAGCCGGTTTCCGACGATTTCCACGCCCGTTTTTCATGTCTTGCCCGCCATTATGAGTACCGCATCGTCAACCGCCGCGCCCCGCTCGCGCTTGATGCGGGCAAGGCATGGCGCATCGCTGCAACGCTCGATGCCGACGCGATGCGCAGCGCCGCGCAAGTCTTGGTCGGCCGACACGATTTCACCACCTTCCGCTCGGCACATTGTCAGGCGGACAGTCCTTTGCGCACTCTTGATCGTCTCGATGTGATCCGCACGGGCGACCGTATAATCATTTCCGCCAGCGC
>JANOZQ010000438.1:0-3077 GCA_031429555.1 Sphingomonas sp.
AACAGCGCATAAACCGCAACTACGGCAGAGATCGCGCCCGAAGCCCCGATCATCGGGACCGGCGACACTGGCCCGACAACAAATTGCCCCGCCGCCGCAACATAGGCCCCGATCAAATAGAGCGCCGCCATCGGCCACGTCCCGAGCACAGCCTCCACGGATCGCCCGCAATAGACCAGCATCAACATATTGAACCCAAGATGGAAAATATCACCGTGCGAAAGTGTTGCCGATAGCGGCGTCAACCAAGCGGGTACGATGAAACCTTCAGCATCGGCGGAGAACCGCAACGGGATGAAACCCATTTGTTCGGTCGTGAATTCTCCCGACGCCAGCAACATCCCGGCAAAATACGCCAGCGCCGTTACGGCTGCGATCCCATAAGTAAGCCGCGCAGGCTTCGCGCCCGCAGCCACGTCAGATGAACTCGATCTTCGAAACCTGATAATATTTGTCGCCCGACGGCACGGTCACTTCGACGTCATCCTCCACCTTGCGCCCGATTAGCGCGCGGCCCAGCGGCGACGCATAGGAAATGCGGCCCGACTTTGCGTCCGCTTCGGTTTCGCCGACAATCTGATATTTCACTGGCTTTTCGTCCTCGTCGAGCAGCGTCACTGTCGCGCCAAATACGATCTTGTCGCCCGACAGCGTTGCCGGGTCGATGACCATCGCGCGGCTCAGCTTGGACTCGATGTCACCGATCATTGCCTCGACCTGGCCCTGCCGCTCTTTCGCGGCGTGGTATTCGGCGTTTTCGGACAAGTCGCCGTGCGCGCGTGCTTCTTCGATTGAATCAATGATTTCCGGCCGTTCGGCCTTCAGGCGCGACAGGTCCGCAATGAGCATTTTCTGCCCTTCAACCAGCATCGGCATCTTGTCGACTGTTGCCATGTCCTCACGTCTTTCTATTCAAAAGCCATCCGGCCCCCGGTGATGGGAGCGCCATTCTGTCGCGCTGTCGGGATCAGCTTGTCAGCCGTAGATGATAAGACTGGAGCGAGGCGACTTCAAGCCCACGCGATTGCAGTGCAGCAATCGCTTGCGCCGCCGCGACCGATGCCGCCGCCGTCGTAAACGAACACACTTTACCGGTCAGCGCCGACTTGCGGATTTCCGCCGAATCTTTCAGGCTTTGCCACCCCTCGGTAGTGTTAAAGATCATCTGGATGTCACCATCCTTGATCCGGTCGACAATATGCGGTCGTCCCTGCGCCACCTTGTTGACGCGCGTCACGGCGATGCCCTGCGCCTCCAGATAGTCCGCCGTGCCCCCCGTCGCGACGATTTCAAATCCGAGTCCCGCCAGCGTTTTGACCGCGGGCAGCACGACTGGCTTATCGCTGTCCTTGACCGACACGAACAACGCGCCGTTGCTCGGCAGCACCATCCCTGCGCCCAATTGTGCCTTGGCAAAAGCCGTCGGGAAATCCTGATCGATACCCATGACTTCGCCGGTCGATTTCATTTCAGGGCTGAGCACCGGATCGACGCCCGGGAAGCGCGCAAACGGGAACACCGCCTCTTTCACTGAAACAAAATCGCCCGAAGCGCCGAGTTTGGGCAAATCAGCCAGCATTTCCCCTGCCATCACCCGCGCGGCGATCTTTGCGACTGCCGCGCCCGTCGCCTTGGCCACGAAAGGCATCGTCCGCGACGCGCGCGGATTTACCTCGATAATAAAAACTTCGGCGTCCTTCACCGCGAACTGGATATTCATCAGGCCCCGCACCGACAGTGCCCGCGCCAGCACGTCGGTCTGCCGCGCAATCTCGGCAACGATTTCCGCCGGCAAGCTGTAGGGCGGCAGCGAACACGCACTGTCCCCCGAATGCACGCCCGCCTCTTCGATATGCTGCATGATCCCCGCCACGGTCACATCCACACCATCCGCCACGGCATCGACATCAACCTCTATGGCATCGCGCAAATACCGGTCGATCAGCACCGGCGCATCGCCCGACACCCGCACGGCCGTGGCAATATAATTGTCAAGCTGTGCAGGCGTATCGACAATCTCCATCGCCCGACCGCCCAGCACGAACGACGGCCGCATCAGCACCGGATAGCCAATACGCTCGGCCACTGCGACGGCCTCGTCACGGCTGCGCGCAATGCCGTTCTCGGGCTGCTTCAGGCCCAACTTATTGACCAGCGCCGCAAACTGCTCGCGGTCTTCGGCAAGATCGATCGCAGCGGGCGACGTCCCGAGGATCGGTATCCCCGCCTCACTCAGCGCCTTGGCGAGGTTAAGCGGCGTCTGCCCCCCGAACTGGACGATGACACCTTTCAGCGTCCCGTTCTGCTGCTCGACATGCAGGATTTCGAGCACATCCTCTGCGGTCAGCGGCTCGAAATACAGCCGGTCCGACGTGTCATAATCGGTGCTGACCGTCTCCGGATTGCAATTGACCATGATCGTTTCATAACCCGCATCCGACAACGCATAGCAGGCGTGGCAGCAGCAATAATCGAACTCGGTCCCCTGCCCGATCCGGTTCGGCCCGCCGCCAAGAATGACAATCTTCTCCCGATCCGACGGCGCGCTCTCGCACTCGGGCTCGCCAAAAGTCGGCGCTTCGTAAGTCGAATACATATAAGGCGTTTTCGCCGCAAACTCGGCCGCGCACGTATCGATCCGCTTGAACACCGGCTGCACGCCCAGCCGGTGCCGCAGCGCGCGGACATCGGCTTCGGTCACGCCGCCGGTCATCGCCACCACCGCATCACGGATCAGCCCCGACCCGCGCGCCATGTTCGACTCAGTCAGGTTCGCCGATTGCAGCGCGAGAAACGCCAGCCGCTTGTCCGAAAACCCCATGGCCTTCAGCCGTCGCATACCATCGGCATCACGCGGCAAACCGTTGGTGCAGACCTCCTCCTCGGCGGCAATGATCTCGGCGATCCGTTCCAGAAACCACGGATCATATTTCGCGACCGCATGGACCTCGGCAACGCTCATCCCCTCGCGCAAAGCCTGCGCCGCGACCAGCAACCGGTCGGGCGTCGCCCGTGACAATGCCGCAATCAGGTCATCCTTCGACGCGCCCTTCAACTCATCGACAAAATTGAATCCC
>JANOZQ010000439.1:0-2593 GCA_031429555.1 Sphingomonas sp.
CGGCACCATTGCCACCGCCCCCGAACGTCGCATCGTCCGGATCAATAGCGCCACCGCTTCGGCCACTGCGCTTTCCGAATGGCTGTCGATCGTCTGGCTCACCCCCGCGCAAGACCGCTTGTTCAGCGAAAGCGCAGGCGAGCGCCGCCGCTTCCTCGACCGCCTCGTCCTCGCGCTGAACCCCGGCCACGCGCATCACAGCACGCGCTACGAAGCCGCCATGCGCCAGCGCAACCGCCTCCTCGCTGATGACCGCCTCGATCCCGACTGGCTGACCGCGCTCGAACTCGCGATGGGCGACCACGGCCAAGCCATCGCCGAGGCCCGCGCCGCCCTCGTCGATGCCCTCGCCGCCCGCATCGCCGCCGAGCCCGAGAGCGTCTTCGCCCGCGCTGGCCTGTCGCTCACCGGCTGGGACGGCGGCGACTTGGCACCCGACCTCGCCGCATCCCGCCCCCGCGACGCCGCCGCCGGACGAACCCTCATCGGCCCACACCGCCAGGACTTGACCGTCACACACCTGAGCAAATCCCAACCCGCGGCGCAAAGCTCGACCGGCGAACAAAAAGCCCTCCTCCTCGGCATCATCCTCGCGCATGCCGACCTTGTTGCCGAACAAGCCGGACGCCGCCCGATCCTGCTCCTCGATGAAGTCGCCGCGCACCTCGATCCGCGCCGCCGCGCCGCTTTGTTCGAACGGCTGGACAATGGCGGCGGTCAAGTCTGGCTGACCGGCACCGAACCCGCACTTTTCACCGAAGCACCCGCCTCCACCACGCACTACAGCGTCGCCGACGGCACCATCAGGCGTTGCGATCCTGCCGCAGCTTGAGCACCGCGTTGAGCAAAGGCGTCGACGTTTTTTCAAAGACACCGGGTGTCATGTTGATGAAATAGCGGAACTCGCGGTTGAGATGCGACTGATCGGAAAAGCGCAGCGCTGCGCGTTCTTCCTCACCCGGGTCGCTGATCCCGCGGACGGCGGCGGCCATATCCAGAAAGCGGCTGCGGCGCAGCACGGCTTTAGGGGTCAATCCGAAGGTCGCGCAGCACCGCCGTTCCAGCGCACGCGACGACATGCCAAGCTGGTCAGCGGCATCGACAACACGCGTCGTGCTGTCGGTATTGGCGATGTCCTCGAACGCTGCCATTGCCGGATCGGTGTCCGGTGCACCGAATTTCGCAATCTGCGCACGCCAGAATTTTTCGAGCGCCGCGACGATGGAATCGTCATCCTCGCCGATCACCGCAACCTCGCGGTACAGCTGGTCGGTATCATCGCCCCACGCCACCCGCGCCGGATACATGCCGTCGGCGAACACGTCGGCTTTCTGGTCGCACAGTGCCGTCCACCCGCTTGGCCGGATCGCGGTCCCCACAACCACAAACGGCCCGCGCACGCGAACGTTGAAACAGCGCGCGTTATTGCCGAACAGGATCGTCGGCCCTTCGACTTGCCATGTCCCCGGCGTGAATTCGGCTGCCCAGTCTCCCTGAAGGAGGACGCGCAGCATCGCCGTTTCGGACAGCAATGGATCGATCAATTCCATATCCGCGGGCAGCGCTGCGCGGAACACGAAATGATTTCGTATGTAGGGCGCCAGATCGGGGGACGGCGCATAGTTCATGGACTGCAACATCTTGCAGTTTACTCCTGACTTTTACGCGACTTACGGAGTCTCATCCACTGCTTTGCGCGTCAATGCAATCCCCTTCGAAACAGTGTATTTTCCTTGGGTTTTTGCGGGCGTTTCCCTATAGACTTGCCATGACAGACACACCCGAAACACCGCCCGAAGATACTATTCCCGACAATACCCCCAACGCCAATGCCTATGATGCCGATTCGATCAAGGTTCTCAAAGGGTTGGATGCGGTTCGCAAGCGCCCCGGCATGTATATCGGCGATACCGATGACGGGTCGGGCCTGCATCACATGGTGTTCGAAGTTTCGGACAATGCCATCGACGAAGCGCTTGCGGGTCATTGCGACCGGATTTTCATCACGCTGAACGCCGACGGATCGGTTTCCGTCGAGGACAATGGCCGTGGGATTCCCACGGGCATGCACACCGAAGAAGGCGTCAGCGCCGCCGAAGTCATCATGACACAGCTGCATGCAGGCGGGAAGTTCGAGAACACGTCGGACGACAATGCCTACAAGGTTTCGGGCGGGCTCCACGGCGTCGGCGTTTCGGTCGTCAACGCCTTGTCCGAATTTCTCGACCTGACGATCTGGCGCGACGGGCAGGAGCATTACATGCGCTTTGCCTTTGGCGATGCGGTCGCGCCGTTGAAGCTGATGGGTCCTGCGCCCGAGGGCAAAAAGGGCACGAAAGTCACGTTCCTGCCCAGCCCCGCAACCTTCAAGATCATCGAATTTGATTTCGAAAAGCTCGAGCATCGCTACCGCGAACTGGCATTCCTCAATTCGGGGGTCCGCCTGTTCCTCATCGACGCGCGCCATGCCGAGCGCAAGGAAGTCGAGCTGTATTACGAAGGCGGGATCGCTGCGTTCGTCAAGTTCCTCGACCGCGCCAAGAACCCGCTCTTCCCTGATCCGATCGCCGTCCACGGCCAGCGCGACGGTGTC
>JANOZQ010000440.1:0-4282 GCA_031429555.1 Sphingomonas sp.
CGCCGATCAGCGCATCGCCTCCGTCGCGGAATGGCCTTCGCTTGTTGCAACCCTCAAGCCTGACGTCGCCATTTCCACCCTCGGGACTACGATCCGCGCGGCGGGGTCGCAGGCGGCTTTTGCGGCGATTGATCATGATGCCGTGGTTGCTTTTGCGCGTGCGGCCAGAGACGCGGGGGCGCGGCAGTTTCTTATGGTCTCGTCGGTCGGCGCGGGGGGTGCGAGTTTTTACCTGAAGACCAAGGGGCGGGCGGAGGCGAGTGTGCGGGCGATGGGCTTTGCGCGCGTCGATATTTTCCGGCCCGGACTGTTGCTGGGCGAGCGGGCGGGGGACGCGCGGCCGGTCGAGCGGTTTTTCACGGCGCTCAGCCCGCTGACCAATGCGCTGACGCCGCGCGCGTTCGATCAATACATGGCGATTGCGGCGGATGATGTCGCCGCTGCGATGGCACGGGTGATCGGCGCGGGCGAAGACGGCGTCTTCATCCACCATAATCGCGAGATGCTGCGCGCTTAGCATGTGACATCCGCGCGCCCCGTGATTATGCGGTGGCGACATGGCCGAACAGACTCCCCTCGAAGCCTTCAAGGCTGTCCTCACTGGCACCGCGCGGGCGATTGCGCATGAGCCTGAGGTCGAGCTGGCCTTTACCGCCGATGCGCCGACTCAGGTGGGCAAGAATATTAAAGTGCCGATGCCGGGCCGGGCCCTGCCACCCGAGCAGGTCGCCGAAGCGCGGGGCTTTGCCGATGGCTTTGCGCTGCGCCTACGCCATCATAATGCAGGGGTGCATGCCAAGCTCGCGCCGACGCCGGTCATTGCGCGCGCGGTGTTCGATGCGGTCGAGACGACGCGCGTCGAGGCGCTGGGGTCGCGCGGGATGGCGGGGATGCGGGCGAACCTGAACACGGCGCTCGAAATGCGGATGCGGTCGGACCCGATATCGCGGGCCAAGGCGAAGGATGAAGTGCCTTTGTCGACGGCAGTGGCACTGTTGCTGCGCGAGCGGCTGACGGGCGAAGCGCCGCCTGTCGCGACCGAAGCGGGACTGTCGCTGGTCCGTGACTGGATCGAGGACGCGGGCGGATCGGACATGGATGCGCTGGGTCTCGTGCTCGATGATCAATCGGCGTTTGCGTCGCTGGCGACGAAACTGCTCGAGGATTTGCAGCTCATCGAAGGGGATATGGTCCCCGACGATGAGCAGGACGATGGCGACGACGACGGCGAAGAGGATGGCAAGGACGACGCCGATTCGGGCGACGACGACAGCGACGGCGCAGGTCAGGTCGAACAGCGCGGCGAAAGCGAGACGTCCGAAGATTCGGATGGTGAAGGCGAGACCGACGGGCAGGAATCCGACGAGGACGAAATGGCCGACGGCAGCGATGGCGAGCAGGAGGGGATGCTGCCCGTCCGCCCGAACCGCCCGCCTGCCGATCTGACACCGGGGTTCGACTATAAGGCGTGGACCACCGCGCACGACGAAGTGATTGCGGCGGATGAGTTGTGCGACCCTGACGAACTCGTCCGCCTGCGCCAGTATCTCGACCAGCAGCTCATCCATTTGCAGGGCGCGGTGACCAAGCTGGCCAACCGGCTTCAACGCAAGCTGATGGCGCAGCAGAACCGGTCGTGGGATTTCGATCAAGAGGAGGGCATGCTCGATGCGGCGCGGCTGGCGCGGATCGTGACATCGCCGGGGCATTCGCTGAGCTACAAGGTCGAGCGCGAGACCGAATTCAAGGATACGGTTGTTTCGCTGCTGATCGACAATTCGGGGTCGATGCGCGGGCGGCCGATTTCGATTGCCGCGATCAGCGCGGATATCATGGCGCGGACGCTCGAACGGTGCGGGGTGAAGACCGAGATACTGGGCTTCACGACGCGGGCGTGGAAAGGCGGGCAGAGCCGCGAGACGTGGCTGGCGGCGGGGCGACCGCCGTTGCCGGGTCGGCTCAACGACTTGCGGCATATTGTCTATAAACCGGCGGATGCGCCGTGGCGGCGGGCGCGGACGTCGCTGGGCCTCATGATGCGCGAGGGGCTGCTCAAGGAAAATATTGACGGCGAGGCGCTGCTGTGGGCGCACAGCCGCCTGATCGCGCGGCCCGAAGAGCGCAAGATCCTGATGGTGATTTCGGATGGCGCGCCGGTCGATGACTCGACGCTGTCAGTGAACAGCGGATCGTACCTCGAAAAGCATCTGCGGCAGGTCATCGGCTGGATCGAGAACAAATCGCCGGTGCAATTGGTCGCGATCGGCATCGGTCATGATGTGACGCGCTATTATGCGAAAGCTGTGACGATCATGGATGCCGACCAGCTCGGCGGGACGATGGTCGAGCAACTGGCGGGATTGTTCGATATAGGGGATTGAGCGGGCACGAAAAAGCCCGCGTGTCACTTAGGACGCGCGGGCCGATTCTCACGCCCAGCGATTAAGCCAGTGAAGCGATACCCGACTGACGACGGCGCATGGCACCACCGACAAGTCCGAAGCCCGCAAGCATCATCATCCACGTGCCGGGTTCGGGCACGGCGGCAACCGCCACCGAGCGCAGGTTCCAGCCGATCACGTCGAACGCCTGACGATCAGCGGCGCTGATGTTAAGGGCTTCCCCGCGGCCCGCAGTCGGGTCCATGATGCCGATGCCGAGATTGTCTTTCCAGTGACTGGCCTGGCTGCCGTCGCCCCAGGTCTGCCCCGTCGAGAAACCGGCACCAACGGTCACACCGCGGTCGATCGAGAAATATTTCCCGCGCGTATCAGCCGTGAAATCAATGACGTTCGATGCCTTGCTCAGCACCGAATAGCGGAACAGGTCGAGCGAGTTGACATAGATAAACTCGTCATCGTTATACACATCGGGCAGCGTGCTGTTGTAATCGAGGACGTCGACGCCGCTGGTGAAGCCAAGCGCATGGCCCAGTTCGTGGGTCGCAATACCAATGAAGTCGTAGGCGTTCGCCGCGATGCCGTCGCTGGGGTCATAGTCCCATGTAAAGCCCGTGCCGAACTGAATACCGGCGTCACATGCCGAAGCGCACAAACCGAATGCATTCCCGGCGACTGTGGCGAGGCCCAGCGCTTTGGCGTTCGAATTGCTGATCGTGATCGTCTGCGTATTGGCCCCCATCGTATCGACATAGGCAGTCGCCGAGCCAGCACCGTTCGGATTGTTTGCCGTGCGGTTGATGAGCACACCGAATGATGGGCCAGCGGCCAGACTTGCAACAGCCGTCGCATCGTCTGCGGACGTTGCATCGGCAGCCAAGGCTGCCTTGAACGCTGTGTAGCTGTAGCTGGTGTCGGTCGACCCCGCCTGTGCCAGCACGCCCGGATCGAGTGCAATCTGCCCGACCGTCATGTTGAGCGTGACATTGTCAGTAAACAGGTTCGACCAGCGCGCAGCGGCAGCGTTGAAGCCAGCCTGTGCCTGAGCGCTTGTGCCCGCAAGGAACGTGAAATTGAATGTGAGTGCAGCATTGGCCGGTGTGGCGGCCGCGATCATCGCGGCTGCGCCAACAAGCGCACCGGTCATTTTGCGAAAACGTGAATTCGATACCATTGGTTGCAACTCCAAAACCCTGAACCTGATAGTTCACAGCTGCGCTCCCTGAGTACCAGCTGTTGCTGTCCGATTAACGGAAAATTAACGGTGTGCAAGCGGATTCGGGGTTAATTTTCCTAGTTTACTGTCGCTTTTCGGGACGAATCGAAACAGGGTTAGATCGCCTCGCCAACCAGCAGCTTGTCGATCTTGCGTCCGTCCATATCCATGATCTCGAACCGGTAGCCGCCCAGTGCGAAATGGTCGCCGACGCTGGGCAGGCGCTTGAATTCAGCCAACGCCAATCCCGCGACGGTCGCATAGTCGCGGTCTTCGGGGAGCGTCAGCCCGATCTTTTCCGCCAGCGTGTCGGCGGGGAGCCAACCCGATACAAGCAGGCTGCCGTCTTCGCGCTCGAACAGCGGGGGATCGCTGTCATTGTCCTGGTCGGACACGAAATCGCCCGCGATGGCGGCAAGGAGATCGGCGGGTGTCACGATGCCTTCGAGATGGCCATATTCGTCATGGACCATGGCCATCGGCACATCAGCGCGGCGGAGCGCTTCAAGGGCGTCCATCGCGTCAACCTGATCGGGGACAATAGGCGCTTGTTTCATTAGGGCGCGAAGGTCGATGTCGGCACCGTCGACCAGTTTGGCGACGATATCGCGCGCTTGCACCACGCCGATCACTTTATCGACGGTTCCCTCCGCGACCAGCATGCGGC
>JANOZQ010000441.1:0-2355 GCA_031429555.1 Sphingomonas sp.
CGCATCCACTTCAGCGGTGTCAGTTGCGCGGTGGGTGCCGGCGCGAGTTTGGCCATCACCGCATCGCCGCGGTCATCGCCCAATGCCTTGGTCAAAACCGAACGCGCCCGTTCGGTGCCGTCGACCCGCATTGAGCTGTGCGCCTGCGCCGAGGCAACGAACCGGTTCAGTGCGGCTTCGGCAGCATCCGATCCGACTTCGCTCAGGCCGACCATCGCCTTGCCGAGCAGTTCGATTTCGCGCGGGGACAGTTCCTCGACAATCTGCGCGGCTTGGTCATCGGCGAGCAGCATCAGCAAGATCGCAGCGTCTGGATTGATCTCAGCCATCGGCCTTCTCCGGCTCGAGCAGGCTGCGCATCACAGCAGCAGCGCGCTTGGGATCCTGGCTCACAAAATCGCGGACGAGGGCGGCGCGGTCGGCGTAGCTTGGCGCCGATGAAATCATGTCGAGCGTTATCGGGGCATCGCGCCGCTGCCGCGCGACTTCATCAGCAAGCATCGGAGCGAGTTCAGCCTTGCGGTCAGCGGCTGCTTTGGCACGCGATCTCAGGAACGGACGACCGATGCCGAACACCACGAATGCTACGGCGGCCAGCGCAGCCACAATCCGCCCGATGGCCATGAAATCGATGCCGTCCATCCAGCTTGTCTCGACCGGTGTGCTTTCCGCAAAGGGCCGCGACGATACGACGACATCGTCGCCCCGCGCCGCATCAAAGCCGACTGCACGTTTCACAAGGCCATCGATTGCCGTGATGTCCACCGTATTCCGGGCTTTCGCGCCTTTGACATCACGCAACGCGACGGCAACGGTCAGGCGCTTCACGGTGCCCACCGGGTTCTTGATCACCGCAACTTCGCGGCCCAGCTCGTAACTGCGGGTCATATCCTGCGACGTCCGCCCCGGCGGTGTCGCGCCCGGTTGTGTTGCTGTTGGCGCAGTGGTGGAAACAGTTGAAGTCGGCGGTGCCTGATTGGAAAGCGTGCCGGGAATGCCGACGGCTGCCTGTTCCCCCGCCGCCGACGTCCAGCGCGTTTCCTCGCGCGCGATGGCTCGTTGTTCCTGCGGAAATGTTTCGCGCGTTGATTGCTGTTCGGCGAAATCGAGATCGGCATGGACTTCGGCGGTAAACCCGTCCGCGCCAACCAGTGGCGTCAGCAATTGCGCGAGCGACGCACGATACCGCTCCTCGACCCGCGCCTGCACGTCGATCTGGCGCGTCGCTTCGGCACCAATGCCGTCGCGCAAGCCGTTGGTCAGCATCCGCCCGGACTGGTCTGTCAGCGACACATCTTCGGTCTGCAATCCCGATACCGAGGACGCGACAAGGTGAAGGATGGCCTGCACCTGCTCCTCGTTTAGCGACCGCCCGCCGCGCATCGTCAACATCACCGACGCGGACGGTTTGACCTCATCACGCAGGAACGGCGATGCGCTGCCCGTGGCGAGGTGCACGCGCGCGGCCTCAACGGGGTCCATTGCTTCGATGGTGCGGGCAAGGTCACTCTCGCGCCCGCCGCGCAGACGCTCGGTTTCGACAGCATGGCTCGAACCCATCGGCATCGTGTCGAGCGTCGATGCGGCGGTTGGTGCGGCTTTGGGCAGCCCCTGCGCCGCGAGTAGCATCCGCGCTTTGTGGTAATC
This sequence comes from Sphingomonas sp., assembly GCA_031429555.1. Classification (GTDB taxonomy): domain Bacteria; phylum Pseudomonadota; class Alphaproteobacteria; order Sphingomonadales; family Sphingomonadaceae; genus Sphingomonas_O. The sequence continues at coordinate 1,648 of JANOZQ010000441.1, forward strand.
GCTGGTCGAAACCTTAACGGCGCCGGTCGCGCCATCAAGCGTATAGGGCACTGCTGCTGTATCAAGCGCTGTCGCCACCGCAGCCTTGTCGCTTTCAGACAGTCCGCCCAACAGGTCACGCTGCGGCGATCCGCTGATTGTGCTCCATGCCAGTGCGGCTGCGCCGACAATGCCGAGCACGCCGAGCAGCGGAAGACTGCGCTGCACCGCTGGTTGCGCAATCATCCGCTGCAACTGCGCCTTTGGCTTGGGATCGATGATGAGGGCCCCGTCTGCCATATCAAACCGGCATGTTCATGATGTCGCGATAGGCCGAGAGCAGCTTGTTGCGCACCTGCAATGTCGCCTCGAACGCGATACTCGATTTCTGGCGCGCGAGCATAACGCCCGCGATGTCGCTGGTATCGCCGCGTTCGTAAGCCGCCGATGCCGCACCCGCTTCGTTTTGTGCCGCATTGACGCTGCCGAGCAGCTTGCCGAAATCAGCCTGCGGCACGGCTTCGGGGCGCGCGGCATTTTTCAGCGCATCGCTACGCTGGATGACGGCGCTGCGCAGGTTCATCACCGAAGTCGCATCGATGCTCATGCCGCGATCCGCATCTCAGCGAGACGGTAGCGCAGTGTCCGTTCTGACACGCCGAGCCGTGCTGCAGCTTTGGCCCGGTGCCCGCCAACTTCATCGAGGGCGGTCTGAATTGCCGACACCTG
>JANOZQ010000442.1:0-1587 GCA_031429555.1 Sphingomonas sp.
GTTCGAGCACGCCGCCGATGCCGACGCCGCCCGACAGATGCACATTTGTACCGATCTGCGCACAGCTGCCGACGGTCGCCCATGTGTCGACCATCGATCCTTCACCGACGCGCGCGCCGATGTTGACGAAACTCGGCATAAGGACGACATTTTTGGCAATATACGCGCCGTGGCGGACAATGCTGCCGGGGACTGCACGAAAGCCTGCGTTGCGGAACTTGGCTTCGTCCCAATGGGCGAATTTGGACGGCACCTTGTCCCACCAATTCGCGCCGCCGGGGCCGGGCATGATGCTGTTGTCGTTGAGCCGGAAGGACAGAAGGACGGCCTTTTTGAGCCATTGGTTGACCTGCCACCCGTCGCCCAAAGGCTCGGCCACGCGCACGCTGCCGTCGTCGAGCATGTTCAGCGCTTCGTTAACCGCATCGCGCACGTCGCCTGTTGTCGCCGCGCTGATCGTATCGCGTGCATCCCACGCGGCATCGATGGTGGCTTGAAGGCTCATGCAAATTCCCCTGTAACTTCGTGCAGCCAGTCGCCGACGTCGGCGATTTCATGATCGACGTAGGCCGGACGCTCTTTGCCGCCCGCTTCCGCATCGCTGCTGTGGTTGATCCAGACCGTCGTCATGCCGATCGCATGCGCAGGTTCCAAATTATGGGCCGAGTCCTCGATGAACAGCGCGGTTTCGGGATCGACCGCGAAGGTTTTGCAGAACTTGGCGTAGCTGACCGGATCAGGCTTGGGCCGGTGGTCCATCGTGTGGATGTCCATCATCCCTTCGAACAGTCCGTCGAGCCCGCGCGCCGCAAGCACGCGCTCGGCATAAGGCGCATCGGCATTGGTGAAAATCAGCTTGCGGCCCGGCAGCGCTTCGATCCCCTGCCGCAACCGCGGACAGGGCGTGAGCAGCGACAGATCGACATCATGCACGAAATCGAGATAGGCATGCAGATCAACGCCATGTTCGGCCATCAGCCCACCCAGCGTCGTGCCATAATTCTTCCAATAGGCGTGACGGATTTTGTGCGCGGCTTCGCTGTCGATCTCGAAATAATTTTCGACGAACAGGGCAATCCGGTCGCGGACTTGCGCCATGATATTGTGCTCGGGCGCGTAAAGCGTCAGGTCGAGATCGAAAATCCAGGTGTCGATGTGGGCAAGCGAGCGCGGCATGGCGCTCCCCTTACCGCAGCAAGGCGTCGTCACAACATGTTAATGTTGGAACCGCATACGTCTCTGTGTAACCACAAGATAAGAAGGGTCGGAGCGGCATATGCAGTTGCGTGGGCTTTTATTGATCGGCAGCGTCATGCCAATGATGCTGCTCGCGGCTTGTGGCGGCAGTGGTGGCGGTTCGGTCGCCTCGACCCCGCCCCCGCCGCCTTCCCCGGTGCCGCCTCCTCCGCCTCCGCCGCCCTCTAGCGTTTTCAACACGGCCGAATATGGCCGGTCGGGCGCTGCCGTTCAGGCACAGGCCCTTGCCGCTTATGACGCGGGTGCGTCAGGTGCGGGCGTGGTTGCGGCCGTGATCGACAGCGGCGTTGATCGCACGAGTGCTGAATTTTCGGGACGGATCAGCAGCCT
>JANOZQ010000443.1:0-1804 GCA_031429555.1 Sphingomonas sp.
GACAAGCCATTCGACCTGACGCTGACCCGCGAAGTCATCGACCTCAAACCCGTCAAATGGGAAGTGAAGGGCCAGGTCGGCTATATTAACATCAACGGCTTTTCGAAGGGCACCGGCGCCAACGTTCGCGCTGCGCTGATGGGCATCGACAAGGCGCTGGGTAAGCAACCGCTCGGCTATGTCGTCGATCTGCGCTCGAATCCGGGCGGGTTGCTCGATGAAGCTGTCGAGATTTCCGACGCTTTCCTCGACACCGGCGAAATCGTGTCGCAGCGCGGTCGCGACAAACGCGATATCGAACGTTATTACGCCAAACGCGGCGACTTTGCCCACGGGCTACCGATCGTCGTCCTGATCGATTCGGGGTCTGCGTCGGCGGCTGAAATCGTTGCGGGCGCGATTCAGGACCAGCATCGCGGCATCGTCATGGGCGAACGCAGCTTCGGCAAGGGATCGGTGCAGACGCTGCTCCAGCTTGACGATACGACCGCGCTTCGCCTGACGACGGCGCGTTATTACACGCCATCGGGCCGCAGCGTTCAGGAAGGTGGGATCGAACCCGACATTCAGGTGCCGCAGCTGAGCGATCCCGACTATAAATCGCGTCCGCGGTTCCGCGAAGCCGATCTGCGCCGCCACCTGATCAACGAGGCAAAGGTCGATAATTCGGTGCTCGAGGATGATGCCAAGCCCGATCCGCGCTTCTCGGCAACGGCCGAACAGTTGAAAGCGAAGGGCGTGGCCGATTTTCAACTTAACTACGCGCTCGATACGATTGCGCGACTGGCGAAGACACCGGCACCACAGGTGGCCGTGCGCCGTTGACACCCAAATCGCTGACCCGCGCCAACATCGTTGCTCTTGCTGTGCCCGCTACGCTCATGGCGGGCGCGCTGGGCTCACAATATATCGGCGGGTTGTATCCGTGCGAAATGTGCCACTGGCAGCGCTGGCCGCATGAAGCCGCAATTGGTTTGTCCATCCTTGCTTTCTTTCTGAAAGCCCCGGTCCGAACGATCCTGGTCGCGCTTGCGGCCGTTGCCATCCTCATTTCAGGTGGCATCGGCGTGTTCCATGCCGGTGTGGAATATGGCTGGTGGGAAGGGCTGACGGCCTGCACCAACACCGCCGCGAGCGGGAGCCTTGCCGACATCATGCGCGCGCCGATGATCCGCTGCGACGTCCCGCAATGGACCTTCGCGGGTATTTCACTCGCCGGTTTCAACGCGCTCTTCTCAATCGCCGGTGGCGTCGCCATATTGGCCATGCTGAGGAGCGAAAAATGAACACCGACACCGAATCCATGATCCGCGTCAATCAGGCGGGCGAATATGGCGCAACCCGGATTTATGCCGGACAGCTTGCGATCATGAATGTCCGGTCCCCCGCTGCACGCGAGATTGCGCGGATGGCGGCACAGGAGGAACGCCACCGCCGGACATTCGACAAGATGATCGTTGACCGCCGCGTCCGTCCGACGCTTCTCGCGCCGTTCTGGAACATTGCCGGTTATGGTCTCGGCATGGCAACCGCGCTGATTGGTCCTGAGGCAGCGATGGCCTGCACGGTCGCTGTCGAAACCGAAATTGACCGCCACTATGGCGAACAACTCGTCGAAATTGGTGACAGTGACCCCGAGCTTTCCGCCGCTGTCGCAGACTTTCAGGCCGAGGAAGTCGAGCATAAGGAAATCGCGCTGGCCGCAGGGGCCGAACGCGCGCCTGCCTATCCCGTGATGTCCGCTGCCATCCGTCTCGGTTGCCGCGCCGCTATTGCGCTGTCCAAACGGATTTGATCCGGCAAT
>JANOZQ010000444.1:0-13962 GCA_031429555.1 Sphingomonas sp.
AATCTGGGCGAACGTGAAACCTACACATTGACGGCCATTACCGGCGACCGTCGCAGCGGCACACGCTCGACCGTGACCAATGCTGCTGGCGGTGGCTCCACATTCACCAAACCGTTCGACAACGCCGGCAACAAGTCGATCCCGAACTACGCAAACTATGCGAACCAGTTCATCTACTCGGTCAACATCCCGGGCTGCGCGACGCCGGCAAAGGTTTTTGCCGGACAACGCGCCGAATATTTTGCCGTCAATCTCGGTCCGATTTTCGACCTTGTGAACATCGTTCCCATTCAGGGTGCGCCCGATGCGACCTACAGCAGCCCGGCATTCGGACCGTTCCCGGGTGGTATTACGCAAAGTCAGGACAATCAGGAACTGATCGGCAAAAAGAACGTCACCAGCCTGGCGCTTGAAGTGCCGATCGCCTGCGTGAAAGGTGCCGGTAACGGCGTGATCGGCGTGTGGAGCACGGCAAGCCTGCCGCAAGCGCGCATCCTTCGGACGACGCCAACGCATCCCTCGCCGGATCGTCAGGGCGGTGCCTATGTCCAGGTTTCGCGTCTCGGTATGCCGCTCGTCAACGAAGTTGTGATCGGCCTGCCGTCAAAGGATTTGTTCAACGCGGTCAAACCGACGGCGGATGCCGCGCTGGGTGATTTCGTGACCAATCCGACGTTCCCGGCCATCCTGAATGTGCTGTTCCGTGGGGCCGTCAATACGACACTGGGGACGAATATTGCCGATCTCGCGCCGAACAACTTTCCGCGCAATGATCTGGTTGCGACGTTCCTGACCGGCATCAAGACGCTGAACCAGCAGACAACGGTCACGCCGTCGGAAATGATCCGGCTCAACACAGGCGTCGCCGCTACGCCGCAAGCGTCGCAAAATCCGCTGGGTGTCGTTGCCGACGATCTCGCCGGCTTCCCCAATGGCCGGCGTCCGGGCGATGACACCGTCGATGTGGTCCTTCGTGTCGCGATGGGACGGCTTTGCCATCCTGTGCCGATTGGCGGTGTCCAGACTGACCTTGGCCTTTGCACACCTGCGAATGCGCCGACTGGTATGGTTGCCTATACCGACGGTGCGCCAAGCCGAGCCACAAACATCCTGGGTACATTCCCCTATCTCAATCCGCCTCTGCGTGGTGCCCCGCGCCCGCAAGACCGCCCGTAACGAGGATATAGATGATGCATTATGCAACCAGACTGAAAGCGGGGACAGCATTGCTGCTCCCGCTCGCGATGGCCGCGTGTAGCGATCGTAACGACAACCCGACGGCAACACCGCCGCCCGGGCCACCACCGCCGGCTGCGTCAATACAGTCGCGTATAGGAACAAGCTTTGCGACATTCTTCGACGCGGGCAATACCAGCGAGCCAAGGGAACCAGCAGCGTCGGATGTGCCACCGTTGAGTGTCACGACCGAACCGCTCGACAACTAGATGAAAACATGTGGCAGGATCGTTTCCTGCCACATGTCTTCGCTTAGTTCCCGAAAGTCAGGCTCGAGAAAGTCGTCCGGTAGTCAGCCGCCGGATTTTTGGGCGTGACTACGGACCAGATGACATTGAACTGCCATTGCCCCTTCTTGGGAAGCGCAAACATCGCACGGCCCGCGCGATCCGTTCGCATGATTTTGACGGGCTTGGCGTCGGCGTCAAGGTCAGTCAGCTTTATCAAGGCACCGGCCAGTGGCTGACGATTAAAATAAACGCGAACGGGCAGGGGCTCGCCGCTTTTGAGGGCAAGGGGATGACGTTCGGGGACAATTTCCAGCGACAGACCAACCGGGCGTGTCACGCGTGCCACAGACGCTGTATCGACCGGGCCAACCTGAATAATGGCCTTGGCACGACGACTATATTGTTCACGGCCGTTGGTTCGCTCGGTACCCGTTCGCTGGCGATGCGCGGCAATCGGCGTCAGCCCTTCATCAACGACGTAATCGTTAAAGCGAAGGAACGGCAGATCGCTCGAAGCCGCCTTGGATTGAAAGGCCAAAATATAAGCGCCACGTCGGGCCAGCGGGACTTCGGCATCATAGCGAGGCCCATCCAGTGTCAGCATCGGCTTGCGATCGATCATACCGTCGGCACCGATCGACCGGAACAGGATGACGCGTTCGGGCAGCTGGGCCCACCGGTCCCGCGCCGCACCGTGACCGACATAAATCAGGATCGGGACCGTCGCTGGTGCTGGCAGAATAAACCTTGTCGGCTGCAACCAGAAGTCATGCGCCACGGCGGGAATGGCCAGCATCGTGCCGACAGTGAAAATCGCGAAAAACCGCTTCATAAAATAATCGCACCTCGTGTTGTCCAGAACTTTAACTACGACATTCCCGATGCAATTGATGCGCTGAAAACGACAGGACAGCTCTGATGATTCCGCGAAACCGAGTTGTTGTACCGGCGATTATCGCCGCCTCTCTGCTGTGCACAGCGACACCGGCGGCAGCGCACAGCGCCGAAGGACTGTCTGGCGGGTTTTTTGCGGGATTTCTGCATCCCGTGTCGGGCTTCGATCATATGCTCGCTATGATCGCAGTTGGCTTATGGGGCGCATTCCTTGGACGGCCCCTGATCGGTTTGCTGCCGGTCATTTTTCCGACCGTGATGGCATTTGGCGGCGTGCTCGGGATGATGGGCGCAGCCATGGCACCGGTGGAAATCGGCATCGCGGTGTCGGTGCTGGCGCTCGGGACTGCAGTGGCGCTGCGTTGGCGCGCGCCGGTCTGGATCGCGTCGCTCGCCGTCGGTATTTTTGCGGTGTTCCATGGCTATGCGCATGGCGCTGAATTGCCGTCGATGGCGGATCCGGTTGCGTTCAGTGCGGGATTCGTTGTTGCAACCGGCATGCTGCATGTCACGGGGATCGTCATCGGACTCATTGCGTTGCGCCCAGCGGGAACGGCAGTCGTGCGGGCGCTGGGTGCGTCAATCGCGTTGGCCGGTATTTACTATTTGCTGGTGGCTACCAGATTTATAACATGATGGACACTTCGCTTCCCGTCGCAATACTCATTGCCGCTCTGGCTCTGATGCTTGGCTTCACGTCGCGCAGCACTGCCGCACATGGTGTGACGATTGCGGTCAGTGCAGCGCTCGCTAATTCCTGGATAAAAATACCTCTGACTTTTTCGACGGCGCTGGTCACGATCTGCTGCCTCGGCACTATCGTCTTTGTCCTGTTTATTTATTGGCCGGGCCGTCTGTCTCGTACGATTGCGCTCGTATTTTCGGCAATCGCTGGCGTTATTACAGGCCTCGGCACCGGTCTCATGCTGTTACCACAAAGCCTTTTTCCGGTAATGGCAGCAGGGGCACTTGTGCTGCCATCATTGCTTTTGGTTGAGCGTGGATACGCCATCGCAATCCGCGTCGTCGCAAGCTGGCTTGTCGCCATTGCCGCGCTCGCCGCACTTCTGCCTTATGTTGTTGTTCATCCAGGCTATGTCCAAGAACATCGGCAGTGATCTTGGAAGGAGACTGCTGCATCCCGAATGCCCTTTCGACGGGGCACTGCAATCAACAAAGGGGCAATCCGGCAATGATTATCAGCAGGAATAATAGGTCAAGCGCCCCGTCGCCCGCCACCGCACGGGATCAATATTGCCAACTGCGCGGTATTGAGGCTCAATGCCCCGATAATGAGGGGTAGTGATTCGAGCATGCTGGAAGCGTCAAGGCACGCAGCTGTACCAGCTGCCCTGCACAATCCTGTAGTCACGCGTCACGACTGGGAAAGCATGCGCGCTGCCGTGCTTGCCGATCCCGGTGCTTTTCACGGGCGTATCGCCGCGGACACGATGCATTGGTTCATTGCCGATATTGGAAGGGCAGGGGCTTGGCTTTCCCGCAGTGATGACGGACGATGGACGGGTTGGGATGCGCAATCCGCCGAAGAATTGGCAGTCGATCTCCCCGCCGATTTTGCACCCTGGACAACGGCGTTCGATGCGTCGGAACCGCCGCACTGGCGCTGGTTTGTCGGCGGTCGGACCAATGCGTGTTTCAGTGAAATTGACCGGCACGTGCTGGCTGGACACGGCGATGAAAATGCGCTGATCTTCGAGGGCGACCGCTGGGACATGTCGGCGGGCGGCGGCAAGGGCGCGCCGGTCGATTGCTTCAGCGTTTCGCGCAAACAATTGCTGCTCGAGACGGCAAAGTGCGCGCTGGCGCTGGAAGCACTGGGCCTTAAGGCAGGAGACCGCATCGCGCTAAACATGCCGAGCATCGTGCCGCAGATTTTCTGGACCGAGGCGGCCAAGCGTCTGGGGGTCGTTTATACCGCCGTGTTCGGCGGGTTTAGTGACAAGACGCTGTCGGACCGCATCAGCGACGCTGGTGCCCGCGTGATTGTCACGTCCGACGGTAGTTACCGCAATGCCCAGGTCGCGGCGTTCAAGAATGCCTATACGGACCCCGCACTCGACAATTACGTGCCGGTGGCGACTGCACTGGCAATCCTTGCCAAAGCCGATCTCGAGCTGCCCGAGGCTTGTGCGGCGACGATCCTCGACACCGTGAAGGAAACGCTGTCGGGAGAAGTGACGGTTGAGCGATCGGACGTAATGCGGGGCGTCGGTCGGGCGCTGATCACGCTCGGCAAGGAAGGGCGGATCAGTGCAACCGATGCGGCGCGGGTGCGGATCGCGATTGCCTCCAGCCTCGTCACATTGCCGCCCCGCGTCGAGACTGTGATTGTTGTGCGCCATACCGCGCAACCCGACATCATCTGGCGCGAGGAACGCGACCGCTGGAGCCATGACCTGACCGACACGGCGCTGCAAACGTTGCTTTCCTGCGCACGCGACGCCGGCTTCGCGGTCACCAGCCAGGCCGAATTGCTGGCGCTCCCCGATACGGATTTCGTGCGTGCCATCTGGGCGTCGTCGAAACCGGTTCCGGTCGATGCCGATTATCCGATGTTCTTCATCTATACCTCGGGGTCGACCGGCAAGCCGAAAGGTATCGTCCACGCCCATGGCTATGCGGCCGGCGTGGCGCACACGATGAAAGTGTCGTTCGACGCCCGACCGGGGGATACGCTGTTCGTTGTTGCCGATCCGGGCTGGATTACGGGTCAAAGCTATCTGATCTGCGCTCCGTTGATGACGCGGGTGACAAGCGTCATTTCGGAAGGGTCGCCGGTCTTTCCGCATGCCGGGCGGTTCGCCTCTATGATCGAGCGGCACGGCGTTACCATTTTCAAGGCGGGCGTGACTTTCCTCAAATCGGTGATGTCGGACCCGTCCAATCTCGCCGATCTCGAACGCTACGACATGAGCGGCCTGCGCGTCGCGACTTTCTGCGCCGAGCCCACATCGCCGTCGGTCCAGGCGTTCGCGATGCAGCATGTCGTGCCGCAATACATCAACAGCTATTGGGCGACCGAGCATGGCGGTATCGCCTGGACGCATTTCTATGGCAGCAGCGATTTCCCGCTGAAGTCCGATGCCCATGCCTATCCGCTGCCCTGGATCGTCGGCGACGTGTGGGTCGAAGATGCCGATGCCACGATCGCGGCGACGCCGTTCGCGCGCAACGGCGGACAGGGCGTGCCGTGGCGACGGGCCGAGATGGGCGAGAAAGGCGAGATCGTCATCGCCGCGCCCTATCCCTATCTGGCGCGCACGATATGGGGCGATGTCGGCAATTTCCGCGTCGAGGACGGCCGCGTCCAGGGCAGTTGGCGCGGCGATGCGACGCGCTGGACCGACGGTTACTGGAAACGCTGGCGGGGCGCCTGGGCCTATACCCAGGGCGACTTCGCCATTGCGCACGACGACGGATCATTCTCGCTGCACGGGCGCAGCGACGACGTCATCAACGTGTCTGGCCACCGCTTGGGGACGGAAGAGATCGAGGGTGCGGTGCTGCGCGACAAGGCGCTTAATCCCGATTCCCCGGTCGGCAATGTCCTCGTTGTCGGCGCACCGCACCGCGAAAAAGGCCTCACGCCGCTCGCCTTTGTCGTCCCGGTCGCCGGACGCAAGCTGAGCCTCGACGATAAGCGCCGCCTGTTCGAACTGGTGCGCAGTGAAAAGGGCGCGGTCGCAGTCCCCGCCGATTTCATCGAGGTCTCCCAATTTCCCGAGACCCGCAGCGGCAAATATATGCGCCGTATGGTGCGTGCGCTGGTCGAGGGCGGCGACGTCGGCGACGTCACCACCTTGCGCAATCCGGAGTCGCTGGCCGAGCTCAAGGCCGTGATCGCCGACTGGCAGCGCAAGCAGCGCTTGTCGGAGGACCAGTCGCTGTTCGAGCGCAACCGATACTTCCTCGTGCAATACAACAGTGTCGCGCCGGGCAAACGCGTGGCAACAGTGACGGTGACCAATCCGCCGGTCAACGCCCTCAACGAGCGCGCGATCGACGAGCTGGTGGTCGTCGTTGATCAACTTTCGCGCAAGGACGATGTCGTCGCGGTCGTGTTCACCGGCGCAGGGACGGCGTCGTTCGTCGCTGGCGCCGATATCCGGCAAATGCTGGAAGAAATCCACAGCTTCGACGAAGCGATGGTGCTACCCAACAACGCCCAGCTGGCATTCAAAAAGATTGAGGCAATGGGCAAACCCTGCATCGCCGCAGTGCAGGGCGTAGCTCTGGGCGGTGGCATGGAATTCGCGCTCGCTTGCCATTATCGGATCGCCGAGCCGACCGCCCGCTTCGGACAGCCCGAAATCCGGCTGCGCTTGTTGCCCGGCTATGGCGGCACACAGCGTTTGCCGCGTTTGCTGGCGGACAAGAACGGTGCCGGTGGCGTGCGCGATGCACTCGACTTGATTCTTGGCGGACGCAGCATCGACGGTGCGGCGGCCGCTGAAATTGGGCTGGTCGATGAACTGGTCGGGGGATCGAACGATGCGCTGGCCGTGGCCCATGCCGCAGTGCGGGCCTATTTGAAAGACGGCGCGAATAGCCCGCTCGGTGCTGCCTTTGCAGCGCGCGAAGCGGCGACGCGGCGTTGGGAAGAAGCCTCGTCGGTAGATCTGGATGCCGTACTTGGGGATGATTTCCTGCAACGCATCCTGCGCCAGCTCGACTGGTCTGGACGCGGCAAGGCGGGCGAACGCGCCCTGGAAGCGGTGCGGGTGGGCCTTTCACAGGGCATGAGTGCCGGACTTGCGCGCGAGGCCGCACTTTTTGCAGAAGCAATCATCGATCCCGATGGTGGCAAGACCGGCATCCGCCAGTTCATGGATAAGGTCAGCCCGCCGTTACCTGTGCGCCGCGATGGTGTCTGGATCGATGCGGAGCACGAGCCGCGGGGGCGGGTTCTCGAAGCCGCTGGTGAATTGCTGCCGGTCGGCGCGCCGTTCTACCCCGGCGTCACCAGGATTCCTGAATGGCAATATGCGTTCGGCATTGCCCGCGATGCCGAAACAGGCACCCCGCGCTTCGGCCCGCCCGCCAGCCACGAACGCGAGCTGATCGTGAAAGTGCCTGAGCCCGCCCCCAACGAAGCCCTGCTCTACATGCTGACCAGCGAGGTGAACTTCAACGACATTTGGGCGCTGACGGGCATTCCGGTCTCGCCATTCGACAGCCATGAAGAGGATGTCCAGATCACTGGCTCGGGCGGTATCGCGCTCGTCGCAGCCCTCGGCAGCGAAACGCGGGCCGAGGGGCGCGTCAAAGTCGGCGACCTTGTCACTGTTTATTCGGGGACCAACGACCTGTTGTCGCCACAGGTCGGCAACGACCCGATGTATTCGGGCTTTTCGATTCAAGGGTATGAAACCGAAACCGGCAGCCACGCGCAGTTTCTGGCGGTGCAGGCGCCGCAGATGCACGCGATACCGCCCGACCTGACGCTGGAACAGGCGGGCAGCTATGTGCTCAATCTCGGTACGATTTCACGCTGCCTGTTCACAACGCTGAAAATTGCGCCGGGTAAAACACTGTTCGTCGAAGGCGCTGCGACCGGCACCGGGCTTGATGCCCTGCGCAGTTCGGTACGGACCGGATTGCAGGTGACAGGGCTGGTGTCGTCCCCCGAACGCGCGGCATTTATCAAGGAGCGCCAGGGCGCGACAGGCGCGATCGACCGTAAGGATCCGCGCTTTGCCGATCTCTTTACGATCGTGCCGGAGAACGCTGATGCCGCGCGCGCTTGGGAAGCTGCCGGCGCCCCACTGGTTCAGGAACTCGAGGCACTGAACGGCGGCAAGCGCGCCGATTATGTCGTCAGCCATGCCGGCGAAACGGCGTTCCCGCGCAGTTTTCAGCTGTTGGCCGAGGGCGGCACGCTGGCATTTTATGGGGCGTCCTCGGGTTATCATTTCAGCTTCATGGGCAAGCCGGGCAGCGCCTCGGTCGAGGATATGCTGCGCCGCGCAGCGTTGCGCGGCGGGGAGGCGGTGCTGATCTACTATGGCCCACGCTCGACCGATTTGCTCGATGAGGCTGGTCTGGAAATGATCGAGGCGGCGCGGCGCTTCAACGCACGCAGCGTGGTTGCGACCACGACCGACGGTCAACGCGAATTCCTGCAATCGCTCGGGCTGGAGGATGCAATCGAAGGGATTGTCAGTCTCGAAGCCATTCGCCGGTCGGAGGGCGGGAATTTCCTGTGGCCCGACACGATGCCGCAACTACCCGATGCAAAGGCGGACATCGAAATCTTCAAGGCGGCTGTGCGCGACTATCAGGACCGGGTGATAAAGCCGTTCGGTTCCGCAATCGGCAAGATTTTGCGCTCGCCCGACAACCCGCGTGGCGCGCCCGACCTGATCATAGAGCGTGCGGCGCAGGATACTCTGGGCGTCTCAACGTCGCTGGTGAAGCCGTTCACCGGGCGGATCGTCTTTGCCGAGAATTTGGCCGGGCACCGCTTTACCTTTTACGCCCCGCAAGTGTGGACGCGACAGCGGCAAATCCTGATGCCGACTGCGTCGATCCTCGGCACACATCTGTGCAACGCCTATGAAGTGTCGCGCATGAACGACATGATTGCCGCCGGGCTGCTCGAAGTGACCGAGCCACAGGTTGTGCCGTGGGATGGCTTGCCCGAGGCGCATCAGGCGATGTGGGAAAATCGCCATTCCGGTGCGACCTATGTGGTCAATCACGCACTGCCCGAACTCGGCCTTCGAAGTCGTGATGCGTTGCTTGAGGCGTGGGCCGCAATCGAAACGGCGCCAGCCGATCATTCGTCGTGACATTCTGCGAAAACTCGCGATACTAAATAAAGAGCCGCCCTCCCCAGGCATTAAAAACGTCAACGTGTGCAACCAGAAAGCGCGCGAAAAGTAGGAGTCGGGTATGACCAAAGCGAAATCCACAGTGACTTTGACCGCCAGCGGCAGATTGGCTGGCAAGATCGCCATCGTCACGGGTGCTGCGGGAAATCTGGGCGGCTATATCGTTCGACATTATCTTGCTGAAGGGGCGACCGTCGTGATGACGGGGCGCGCTGCCGCCCGCACCAACGCGGCGGCCGATGCCATTCGCGCCGAAACGGGTGTCGATGCAACCCGGCTTGCAACTGTGACGATGGACGGCGCCGACCCGCAATCGGTGCGCGATGGCATCGCCGATGTCGTCAAACGTTTTGGCCGGATCGATATCCTCGTCAACAATGCGGGATCGGCCGGACCAAAACAGCCGATCGAGCAATTGCCGTTCGACCATGCGGAACTTGCCGCCCTACAAAAACGCGGCTCGACAGATAACGAAACGGTCGGCGACGCGCTGCGCAACATTTTCGGTGTCGCTTGGAATCTTGTCCGGGCCGTAGCACCGGTCATGGGTGAAGGCGCATCGATCATCAACATATCGACCATCTTCTCGCGGACACCCTATTATGCCCGCACCGCCTATGTTGTGCCAAAGGCCGCGATGAATGCCTGGTCACGCGAGTTGTCGCTCGAACTTGGCCCGCAGGGAATCCGGGTAAATCTGGTCTTTCCGGGACCGATCGAAAGCGAGCGTATCCGTTCCGTTTTTGCAACGATGGACACGATGCGCGGCGATGAAGCCGGCACCACGGCGAACCAGTTCTTTGACATGATGTCGCTCGAACGATCGACCGGCGGCAACGGCAAGGCCAAGACATTTCCGACGCCGACCGACATCGCCACCACCTGCGTGTTTCTGGGGAGCGATGAGTCGGCAGCCTATAACGGCCATGATTTCGAAGTGACGCACGGCATGACGGTGCGCAAGGAAGCGCGTTCGACCTATTTGTCGCGACCCACGCAACGCTCGATGGACGGGGCCGGGCTGGCGGTGCTGATCGCGGCGGGGGATGGCTGGCAGGAAGCGCTCGAGATTGCAAATATCCAGATAGCGTCCGGCGCGCGCGTTCTGCTGGGGCTGACGCGGCAGGCCGACGTCGCCATTGCGCAGGCGCGCGCCAAGGCAGCGGGCGCGGACGACCGGCTGACCATTATCCGGTTCAATCGCAATGAACCGGCCGCAATGGAGGCTGCACTTGACGGCTATACCATGGACCAGATGCCGATCACGGGTGCGCTCATCATGCCGGTGCTTGCGCCGAACGAACTGGTCGGCGGTCTGGTCGAAACAAGCGACGAGGATGTCGAGCGGTTCATGGACGTCGAGCTTGCGGGCAGCATCGCGGTCGCGCGCACACTCAGCCGCTATTGGAAGCGTAACGACAATTTGTTGCAGCCTCCACGCTTCGTCTTTCTGACCAACCCGAGCGACGGCAAAGGCGACGTCAAAGCGCATGTGCTGCGTGCGGCGACCGAACAACTCATCCGCATCTGGCGCGACGAATCCGAAATCGACGTAGCGCATGGCCGCCGTCGGCAAGCGGAATGGGGAAACCAGATCGTCCGCTTTGGCAACACCGAGACCGAGAACACGCGCTTCACGGCCGGCCACGCCGCACGCATTCTGCTCAAGGAAAGCAAAATTCGCGAAGTCACGCTCTATGTGCCGACGAGCATTGGAGAAGCAACAGGATCGCGCAAGGCAATGCCGGGGTTCAGCGAAAACATCACTGGTTTGCATCTGGGAAAAGTTGCGCTGATCACAGGGGGGTCGGCTGGTATCGGCGGGCAGGTTGCGCGGCTACTCGCGCTTGCCGGTGCCAAGGTGATGATGGTCGCACGGCGTGAAAGCGAGCTGGCGGTGGCGCGCGCGCGCATCGTTAGCGAACTTGAGGATATCGGTTTTGCCGGTGTCGAGCGGCGGGTGCAGACGCTCGCCAATGTCGATGTCAGCAATTTCGAGTCTTTGAAAGGTGCCGTCGATGCGACGCTGAAGGCGTTTGGACGGATCGACTATCTGATCAACAATGCCGGTGTGGCGGGTGCTGAGGACATGGTCGTCGACATGAGTGTCGACGCCTGGAGCTACACGCTCGATGCCAATCTGATCTCCAACTATTTCCTGATGCACCATGTCGTGCCGCTGATGAAGCGTCAGGGTTCGGGCTACGTCCTGAATGTCTCGTCCTATTTCGGCGGCGAGAAATATCTGGCCGTCGCTTATCCCAATCGCGCTGATTACGCGGTGTCGAAATCGGGTCAGCGGGCGATGGTCGAATCAATGGCGCGCTACCTGGGGCCAGAGGTTCAGTTCAACGCGATCGCACCGGGGCCGGTCGATGGCGACCGCCTTGCAGGGACCGGGGGCAAGCCGGGCCTGTTCGAACGGCGCGGCAAGCTGATCCTCGAAAACAAGCGGCTCAACGCTGTGCACGCCGCTGCGATAAAATCGCTCCGGCGCGGCATCCGCGTCGAAGCCCTGCTGACCAGGCTTGCCCGCAACGATACCGTCAGGATGTCACATGATACCAACAATCCGCGTGAAATCCGCGATCTGGCACTGGCCTGCGCGCGCGAAGGCGACGGTATCTGCACTTGGGATCAATATCTGCTGACAGCACCGATCGCGGCGGCCCTTGTGTCGCGGCTGCGGCAGGGTGGCTATTTTCTCGATGCGCCGGGCTGGGCCGACCGCCCTGATACACCCGAAGCCAATGGCGGCTGGCTGCTCCGCAAACCGCCCGAGGATGCCCCGTTCCTGCCCGCTGATAAAATTGCAGCCGAAGCGCAGAAAGTCGGAAACGGCGTGCTTTCCAAACTTTATCTGGGCAAGATGCCGACCGAAGCCGATGTTGCACAAGCAACGGTGTTCTTTCTTGCCGATCGTGCGGCTTCGGGTGAAACGTTCATGCCGTCGGGCGGTCTCTCGGTCGAGCGATCAACGACCGAACGCGAACTATTCGGCAGCCCCAAGCAGGAGCGGCTCGACCAGATGCGGGGGAAGACTGTCTGGATCATCGGTGAGCATCTTATCGATTACATCGCCGAAACTGTGCGTGCGTTTATCGAGGAATGTCATGTCGCGCGTGTGGTCCTTATCACGCGGACTGCCGAAGGTTTCGATGCATTGCAGAGGCTGTTAAGCGATGCCCCGTCCACGATGCTCGAATCGATCATTTGCGGTGAAGCGATCGACGGCGCGATGGACGATGCACTGCTGCAGTGGGGACGGCCCACGACGGTTCTGTCAACACCGTTCGATGCGCTCCCGCAGAAGCTGTTTGCCCAGGACGATCCGCTTGATCCAGAAGCATTCCGATTGATGGTCGCCAATAATCTGACCCATCATTTCCGCGTCGCCCGCAAGGCCTCGCTTTACGATGAGTGTCAGCTGGTGTTGGCCTCACCGGACGTTCCGATGGGCGATAAGAGCCCGGCGTTTGCGCTTGCCAATTTCATCAAAACGACACTGCATGCCTTCACAGCGACGCTGGCGGTGGAAAACGAGCGGCTGGTGCATGATGTCCCGGTCAACCAGATCAACCTGACACGCCGTGTGCAATCCGAAGAGCCGCGTGATCTTGACGAGCATCTGGAAGAAGTGAAACGTTTTGCCCGCGCTGTGCTGCTGCTCGGGGCGCCGCTTCCCGATGCCGAGGATTCGCGATATCGTGCGCGTATCTATCGCGGCATGTCGATGACGGTTTGATGCACTATTTGCCGTTCGAAAAGCAGATCGAGGCGCTGGTCACCCGTGCGGCCACGTTGCGCGACGCAGGAGAGCAGGAAGAGGAAGCGGTGATGCTCGACGAGCGGGCGCAGCGCCAACTCGTCGATCTCTATGCTCGATTGACACCCTGGCAGCGCACGCTGGTCGCACGTCACCCGGAACGTCCGCATCTGCGTCATTTTGTCGCGTTGCTATTCGACGACTATCTGCCCCTTTCCGGGGATCGTGCTTTTGGTGACGACAAGGCTATCATCGGTGGGTTCGCGCGCTTCGAAGGCCGGTCGGTGATCGTTATCGGTCACGCCAAAGGCGAGGACACAGCATCCCGCCTCCTCCATAATTTCGGCATGGCGCGGCCCGAGGGCTACCGCAAAGCAATCCGCCTGATGGACTTGGCCGACCGGTTCGGACTGCCGGTGATTACGCTGATCGATACCCCCGGTGCTTTTCCCGGCATCGATGCCGAAGCGCGCGGACAAGCCGAAGCCATTGCCCGCAGCACCGAAAAATGTCTGGCACTCGGCGTGCCGTTAATCGCGGTGATCGTCGGTGAAGGCGGTTCGGGTGGTGCAATTGCGCTTGCATCAGCAAACCGCGTCCTGATGTTTGAACATGCGATCTATTCGGTAATCTCGCCCGAGGGCTGCGCGTCGATCCTGTGGCGCGGGTCTGACCGCGCGGCGGACGCTGCCGAAGCAATGAAAGTCACGGCCGCCGACTTGCTTCGCCTCGGCGTTATTCACCGGATCGTCTACGAACCACCGGGCGGTGCACACCGAGACCACCCAGGCGCGATCAGGCGGTTATCGCTGGCGCTCCGAGGCGAACTGGACGGCTTGCGAAGCCTGCGCGCCGACGAACTGCGCGCCGAACGAAGAAGCTTCTTCCTTAAACTTGGGTGCAATTCTGGCGCTTCGGATAACGCCCAAGGCGGCTAAACGGTTCACACTGGCTGCCTGACTTGCGGTCAAAAATCGAAGTA